>NZ_CP007026.1:0-308032 GCF_000812185.1 Candidatus Nitrosopelagicus brevis
ACCTTAACAGTTGTTAACAGTCCTTTATTTCCTACACTTCCTCTACATTTCCTCATAATTTTCATTTTTTTGATATCCCACACACCTATCTTTCCAGTGTTGCCTTTTCTAATTTTTTTAAAATGAGAAATCATATCTATACTAATTTTATTTTATTTTATTATACAATCTAATCTGTCATTAGAAATGAAGGTGTCTGGGAGCGATCCTATCGATCTGAGAAGAGTCAACAAGAACGATCAGTCTTGTGAAGTTTTTCAAAAAGATCAGTTGAACTGTTGTTTTGAAATAGTAAATGATCTCAACATGAGTACTACTACTATTGACCCAATCGACCGTCTTTTAGATGCAGCCCAGAACGGCAAAACTCTAATCAAGAATAGAGATGTGCTTCACTTTACATTCATGCCTAATGATATCCTCCACAGAGACCCTGAGCAGGAGAAAATCACACAATCACTATTACCAATTTTAATGGAATCAAGACCATCAAACCTACTGGTGTATGGCAAGCCTGGAACAGGCAAGACACTAGTAATCAAAAAAGTACTCTCAAAAATTCAAAAAAGAGTTGAAGAGGGATCATTTCCAATCAAACTGGCATATACAAACGCAAAACAAGAGACCACATTATACGGGCTTTTAGTCTCATTTGGTAGACAACTGGGACTAGGCAGCCAGAAGACCAACGACGAGAAGATGTGGCTCCCAAGCACTGGACTATCCATCAGTGAGGTCTTTAACAGAATTATTCATGTTTTAGACAAAAACGAGGTAAATGCAGTCTTCGTTATTGACGAAATTGACTACTTGGCAGAACTAATCCAGAAAACAGGTAAAGACGTACTTTACCAAATAACCCGAGCAAACGAGCGATTAACCACAGGCTCACTTACATTAATTGGTGTGTCAAATGACCTAACCTTCAAGGAAAGACTAGACCCTAGAGTCATCAGTACTTTGAGTGAGGAGGAGGTAATTTTCACAAACTACAACCTACCACAAATCAAAGAGATTTTGGATGCCCGAATTGAGGTGGCCTTTGAAGAAGGTATAGTCTCAGATGCAGCCTTGAATCTCTGTTCTGCCATGGCCGGAAGAGAATCTGGAGACGCCAGACGTGCACTAGACCTACTACGAGTTGCAGCCGAGATTGCCGAAAGGAACCAGGAATCAACTGTCACAGAAGAGCACATCAGA
Source organism: Candidatus Nitrosopelagicus brevis (assembly GCF_000812185.1). Classification (NCBI taxonomy): domain Archaea; kingdom Thermoproteati; phylum Nitrososphaerota; genus Candidatus Nitrosopelagicus; species Candidatus Nitrosopelagicus brevis. Next base: position 1,201 of record NZ_CP007026.1, read on the forward strand.
ATGGCAGCCGAAAAGATCGAGGAAAATAAAGAGGTAGTAGCACTTCGCTCATACCCACTACATGAAAAATTACTAATTTTAGCGATAATGAAATCATCAGAGATATCCACCGGCGAGGTATATTCAACCTACAAAAACCTCTGCAAAGATATACGCCAAAAAGAGCTCACCCAAAGAAGAGTTACCCAAATGCTCAGTGAGATAGAAATGTCAGGAATCATTGCCGGCAGAATCGTCCACCAAGGAACTCATGGAAACACAAAAAAATTCAGAATTACAGTCTCACCTGATATGGTAAAAACCACCTTCAAAGATGAGATGCTATTACAGGATATTCTTTAACCACAAACTAAATACGCTCGAATTTCATCCTCCAATTAATGGGTCTCTTTAACAGAAATTCTAAAGATACAACAAGCCTAGAGTGTAAAATATGCGGCATGAAATTTTCAGAGCCTGAAAGAACAATGAGGCATATGATGAGAGCCCACTCAAAACCACAAAGAGTCAAGAAAAGGTTAGGCAGTGGAAAATACGATTAATACCTCTAACTAAGTGGTGCAGGCTCTACACGTTTTGGTTCAATAAAGTCTGATTCTCGAACACGAAAGTCCTTTTGGTAGACCTTCATTGTTTGTAGATTGACTATGATGGCCATTCCTGGTGTAGGGGTTACTCCGACACTTTCCTGAAAATCAGTCTGTCTTTGCCAAGCTCCAGAATTTACTATTAGTACTCCTTTGTACATATCCAAGCCTACAAAGTGAACATGCCCAGAATGGAAGATGTCTGGGACATCATCAATAACCATCATGTCCTCAGTTTCAGGCGCAATTGGGGTTCGACTTCCATAAATTGGGCTCATATGTCTAGCCCTGAGAAAGTGTCTCATTACGGCAGCCGGCTTGTCATAACTCACTCCTGGTGTGGTTCTAACTACATCGTCAATTGATTGACCATGATACATCAAAACCTTAACTCCATTTAGCGAAACCATCGATGGATTTCCTAACATGAAGAAGTTTTCCCTATCCCATAATTCTGAATTGTACATCTTTGGGATTGCTGGTTGTGGAAGTGCCTTTCTTCCTGCATCGTGGTTTCCGGATATGAGAAAGACCTTGATGTGTTTTGGTATCTTATCTAAAACCTCAAATGTCTTTTGTAGCTGGTCTTCAGTTGTTAGCTGATCTAACACCTTGTCTTGACCTGGGAAAACACCTACTCCGTCAATCAAATCTCCTCCGATTACAACAAATCGGATCTTCCGAGCGATTGGGTCTGCGCTAGAAATCCACTTGATAAATTCAGATAATTCTTCTTCCATGAAGAACTTACTTCCTACGTGTAAATCTGACAGGAAAACAGCATAAGTTTCAGTTTTTGAGCGATTTGTGGTGTGTTCTGGAATGTCTGGTAATATGATGTCTTTTGCAAAAAATCCACCATTCTTGGCTGGGACTATCTTAAACATTGCAAATTGATCCATGAGTAAAGTATCTGCAGCATCTTTCAAGTCTCCTTCAAAGACAACAATTTCCATGGAGCTAGTTGGGTCCTCAACTGTGATTTTTGTAATATTTCTATCAGATTTTCTATCAGTTACCAATCCCCACACATACAGTTCGTCATCATTTTTTGTAACTGATTTTACAGATTCAATATCTTTGACCTTTTTTGATTCTGGTCTGTCTGACATTATCTGTCTTAATTTGTTAAATCTACTAGCAAACAAAGCACCATAGCCTTCAACACCTTCAGCTGAAGTAATCTTCTCAGTAGGGTCTGATAAAATCTCAAATTCTACTTGATGTTCCTCATCATCTTTAATTCCTAGATAAATCTCAAAATCTTCTTCATTAATCAAAAACTGCTTTTGTTTTGTCTTTTCTTTAACTACATCTTTGATGATTTGGCCCAATTCTTTAACATCAATTTTATGTAAAATTTCTAATGCATCTGGATGAATCTGGAATCCTTTATTCAACGCATAACTAACTGCTGAGGAAATTTCTTCGTCCATTCCAAATAGTGATTGATGTTTTAATTAAATCTGTTTTACGACAAAACCTCAAATATAGATCGATTAAACGTGCACCATGCTAACCATAAAAAGAATAATCTTATTTTTCATTTTTACTGCAATCTTTGCAGTTGTTTATGGTGGCTCAGCTGTAACAAGCGAACCTACAGAAGAAGAGATCGAAGAGATAATGAGTTTCTTTGAAGAAATTGTTGATACAATAGATGGAATTGGTATCTTTGTACATAATACAACAATCGCATTACCAATGTTTATCCCAGGTTTTGGGGTTGTATGGGGATTATTTTCAGCATATTCAACTGGGTTTGCATATTCAGCAATAGCTGCTACAAATGCTGAGGTAGCTCAGCTAAATCCACTTGCAGTACTTTTGACACCATTTGGGTTGATGGAAGTGGGCGCGTACTCTATCGCAATGTCACGTAGTACGTTACTAGCAAAAGACGTAATTCGAAAAAACTGGAATCAAATTAAAAATGACAAACTTCTCATTTCCATTGAAATTGGAGCTGTTGTTGCATTATTGTTAATTGGTGGAATCGTTGAGATGTGGATGATTGAGACTGCCCAAGGAATGCAATGAATAGTGTAAAATACTCATGTTATAGACAATTGCTATGCCAAGTATGAAATGTATAGAATGCGGAATTGGATTTTTTTCAGCAGATGGAGGAAACAAATGCTCCAAATGCAGACCAAGTGTAACTCAAGGTACTGAGACTCATAGTGGATGTGGCTGTGGCAGCTGCTAAACCTTCTTTTTATCTAAATCACGTAACATTTTTAGTCATAACAAATTTCATAAAATTTAGCTTTGATACAAGATAAGGTTGTAGTAATTACTGGTGCATCTAGCGGAATTGGGCATTCAACTGCCAAAGCACTTGCAAAAAAAGGCGCAAAAATAGTTGCTGGAGCAAGAAGATTAGATAGACTGGAAACTTTGAAAAAAGAAATCACCGATGACGGTGGAGAAATAACTATCTGTGAAACAGACGTAACCAAAAAAGCAGATTGTGATAATTTAGTTAAACAAGCACTAGACAAGTATGGAACTGTAGATGTTTTGGTAAATAATGCTGGATTAATGCCTCTTAGTTTTGTAAAATCACTAAAAGTTGATGAGTGGGACAGAATGATAGATGTAAACATCAAAGGCGTATTGTACTGCACTGCCGCAGTCGTCCCTACAATGACTGAGAAAAAATCGGGTCATATCATTAACATTTCATCTGTTGCAGGAAGAATCGTCTTTCCAGCTGGAAGTGTTTATTGTGCAACAAAACATGCAGTAACTGCATTCTCAGAAGGTTTGAGACAAGAACTTTCTGTAAGAAAAAATATCCGAGTTACCAGTATAGAACCTGGCGTCGTACAGACTGAATTAACAAATACAATCACTGAAGATTCTCTACAGGGGTTCATTGAAAAAGGTAAACAAATGGAAGCATTACAAGCAGATGACATATCAAACGCAATAATCTTTGCAATTGATGCACCAAATCATATGAACGTAAATGAAATTCTAATCAGACCAACTACACAAGATCACTAATTATTCAGATTTTTCTTTTTCTCTATTCATATGTCCTAATAACGCCTTGATCTCTTTGCCCATGTTATTCGGATCTTTTTCTAAATCTAATTTTTCAGTTATAGTGTCTTTCAACTGTACATTTTCTAATTCTATTCGTCTCTTCTCTATACAATGTAAATGATCACTATCAGTTGCAGAAATTTTCCTACAAATAGAACATGTACCCATGTCCTCTTTTAATCCCACCACGATTTAATTATTTCATTAACCTATAGAATTAATTCTCTGACTCTTCCAAATATACCAGCATGCAATACTACGATTTGGCTTCCACCTGGCAGAAAATTTTTCCATAGTTTTTGGATCTGGTAGCTCCTTTAATGAAAATAAATCTCTAATTCCCTTTTGTATTCCTAAATCGCCTACTGGAAAAACATCTTTTCTTTGTAAACAAAACATGAGATAAATTTGCGTGGTCCAATTTCCTATCCCCTTGATTTTTGTCAACTCTTCAATAACTTGCTGGTCATTGAGCTTTGCAATTTTTTTAAAATCTATTTTTTTTTGAATAATTAGCTTTGATAATCCTTTAATGTAATTGATTTTTGTTCCTGAAAGTCCTATGTCTTTTAATTTCTTATCAGTTGTATTATTCACCTGTCTTGGTGTAGGGAATTTTTTGTAAAGTTTTAGAAATCTCTTAGTGATTGCTGTGGCAGAAGCTTCTGATAATTGCTGATAAATTATTGCCTCTACCAATGTTTGAAACGGATTTTTTGTTATTCGCATACTACACGGTCCAATTCTTCTGATTAGTGGTCCAAGTTTCTTGTCTGAACGTAATAATGACACTTCTTTTTCGAATCTACCTGGGGTTTGTAGTTTCAAACCTATAGTAATTTTCTCAAAATTTTCCAAGTTTGGATTTTTCTTGTACTGTCGAATTAGATTGATTATGGTTTCTTTTGGAGGTAATTTTATTTTTTTTTGAATAATTTTAGCTAATCCTGTTCCAATTAGGATTCCTTGCGTTGCACCTGTTACATTTGATGGTTTTCTGTTAGTACTGGAACTTTCAAAATCTATAATTGTATTTTTATTTTTTCCAACTATCACATGTTTGTCTATAGTACTTAATTCTCCATGATCTAATCCTGCATCATCTAAAAGATAACATTCTCTCAAAACATTATTCAGAACAGAACGAACTTCTTGAGATTTTGTCTCCGTTTTCTTCGCCCAATCAATAATTTTTTCACCGTCAATGTATTCCATTACCAAAAAATTTTTTGAATTTTTGATAAATTTTGGACCGATGTCTAATTTGTTTACAATTTGAAGCAATTTAGCTTCATTTGACATATTCTCTCTTGGCGAATCTATTCTCCTGATTTTTAATGCAACAATCTCATTGTTTTTTTTCGCAAGAACAACCATTCCAACATAGCCTTTTCCAAGTATGTGACATTTTTCAATTTGTAATGGACCGGTAAATGAAACATGTGTAACGCCTATTTTTTTTAATTCATTAAGGCGTTTTTTGACTTCAGATTCTTTTACTTTTGGAAAACATAGAATTTTGTTGTATGGTTCCTCTTCGAATATACTAATTTGCTGAAAACGTTGTGTCATCCGTAGTTATCATTTTTGAAATACTCTTTTTAACAGATTTGTTTTGTTTGTCTTTTCCATTTGCAATTTTAAATCCATTTTTAAAATCTGTTCTTAATCCTTTTGGGATTCCAGATTCTCCAATGTGATTTTTTATCAAATCAGTTAGATATGATTTAGCATTTTCATATCTTCTAGTTTGTAATGACTGTAATTTTCCATCCTTATCTGCCCACATTAGTTTAGATTTCTTTGAATTAATCTCAATAAATTTAGTTGAAAAATCTCCAGAAAACACATCAGGGCCAGTTCTAATTTCATTTTTTGAAATAGTTAATGATTCTAAAAGGAATAACAAACTAGCTTTACTCTCATCATACGCAACAGCATCACTTCTCAAAACATTGAATCCTTCTTTAGTAATTTGAGATTCAATTGAAGTTGCAGCCCTCTTGATTTGTCCATAAATAATATCATCACTTCTTTTTTTGTACTTGAAGTTTACAACTAGTGTATTTTTTGCCAATTCTACAGGAATTTTGTCTTTTGATTTTTCCTTAAAGTATGATAAAGAACTTTTCTTTAAGAAATTTCTAGCAATTAAAATGAAATTGGTAACATTTTGAATTGATATTGCCGCACCCAAGTTTCTATTCCTGTCTATTGGGTCAATGATGACTATAGGAGACTCAAATTTTCTTGGCGATTCCCCTATCATTTCATTATTTTTTATCTTTGAAATTTTCTTTAACACATTTTCAAAACTTCCTAAATAATAGACTAAAACCTCACAGACGTATCCACTAAATCCTTGTTTTGCAATTTCTGCACCATACATTCCATTAATTTTTAAAAAACATTTCAAAATTCTAATATCATCTTTCATTGAACCAGTTAATTTTTCACTCATAAACTCAGTATGGAACGTAGATCTATCTGCTGCACTTTTCCATTCACCTTTTTTAATATCATAACATGGTACAACGTTTACTCCTACTCCATCAATATCAGCTTCAACAAATGGATGTTCAGAATATCTTACATACGGTTTGAATTTTTTAAGAGAATCAAACCCGATTTTTTTACCAACTTTTTCAAAATTTTTCTCTGAAGTTGTTTTTTTAAATTTTACAAAAATATCAATATCAATTTTTTCTGGGGTCCAGGTTTCTTTTGCATATGAACCTCCAAAATGAACTGAGACAACTGCTTTTTGCTTTTTAGCTTCTTTATTTACGAGACTAAAAACCTGATTTGCAATCTTATCGACTTTTTTTCTTTGTACATTATTTGGAATTGCTATTTGTTTTGATTTTTTTATAATATCATTTTTCATTTTGCATTAACCTCCAGTAAATCTGAATATTCTGGTCCCTTTGGACTTAAAACGCTTTTTTTTAACTTAATTTTTGATACCATCTCAGCACCAAAATTTGTAGTCTCAAAATCTTTCATTATAGATGAAACATCTCCAATGCGCTTTTTTACTCTAAAAACCGTCAAGTGAGGTTTGAATTTTTTATCTTGTTCAAAACCTAATGAAATTAATTTCATTTCTACTTCTTTTGCTAATGAAATTAGCTTTTCTGCACCATTTTTTTCAATTCCAATCCAAATTACTCTCGGGTTTTTTAAATTTGGAAACCCCCCGACACCATTCAAAGATATTTCAAATTCAGAAAAAGATATTTCATTCAATGATTTTTTTATTTTTTCACATAATATTTCATCAACTTCTCCTAGAAATTGTAATGTAAAATGAATCTGATCAGTTCTTGTAGGCTTTGCATCTATCTTCACATTTTCTTGAAATTTCTTAATATTTTCTAAAATTTGAGTTTTAGAAATCTCAATTGCAACAAAGACTCTCATGAAAAACAAAACATTAGTAATTATTTATCGCTACCTTCATAGACTAGTCATTCAAAAATAATCTGTGTCAAAACTAGTTGTATGTTTAACCGGAATGCCTGGAGCTGGAAAATCAACTATTGTCTCAAAACTAAAAGAAGATGGCTATGAAACTTTTAGTCTTGGTGATGGTGTTAGAGCAGAAGCTAAAAGACAAAATTTAGAACCTACAGGAGCAAATTTAGGAAAACTGATGTTAGAGCTACGTGAAAAAAATGGACCAGGAGCTATTGCTGAATTACTTAAAGAATCAATTAAAGAATCAACTCATCAAATCATAATCATTGATGGTGTACGTTCCATACATGAAATCAATGTTTTAAAAGAAACTGGGAATGTGAAATTATTAGCTGTAGATGCAGCTCCTGATACAAGATTCAATTTTTTACGTGAACGTAAAAGATCAGACGATCCATTAACAAGAGAAAAATTTGAAGAGCGTGATAATCGAGAAATTGGAGTTGGATTAAAAGAAATTATTGAACTTGCTGATGAATCTATAGAAAATAACAATGTGACGATCAATCAAATGGTAGAATCAGCCACTAAAATTTTTCAAAAGTGGATAGAATAATGAATCAAAAAACAACAATACAGATTTTTTGTGCAATAAATCCTTCTGAGGATCCTGATAAAATAAAAACTGCTGTGAATAATATTTTCCCTGAAATAGAACTAGATGTGTCTGAAACAGAAATTAGTGGAAAGACAAATAATTTCTCAACTTTATCTAAAATATCCAAATCAATACATGAAAAAAACATCAAAAGTACCTATCAGCGAATTCTTAAACGAAATAACGACGGTGACTCTACGTGGTTTTATCTCAATAAACAGGCTGCATTTGTAAATACTGTAGCATTATGTAGTGAGGCAAACGAATCATCTCTTGGCCCAATAAAGATAGTTTTACGCTCAAATAACATAGAACAAGTGATTGATTCGCTCACAAATTAAGCAACTAGCTATTTCTATCCATTTTGAGAGCTTTTTTTTAGCTCAGTTATGAAAAATCGATTTTTACAGCATTTGCTATGAAAGTACAATTAGCAATAATTGGTGCAGTATTGGTAGCAGGTGGAATTTTATTCTTACCTGAAACAGTAAGCCAATTTCCAGCCGGTACATTGATTCTTGATGCATTAGTTGCAGACGCCACTAACATTAAGGAATACAATCAGCATACAAGCCAAGTAGGTGATACATTGTATGATGTTGGTTTGAAGGCTGGAGATACAGTAGTTGATGTTGCAGGTCAAGTTGAAAATACAATTGATGAAACAGAACTACCTGAAATTGATTTACTAAAATTTGATGATTAATCTAAACATCAATTTCAAGAAGATCTTTTGCAGCTATTACTGAATTATGAGTCTGTTTTGCTTCATCTATCAAAACTGATTCATCATTATATCTTGCAGAAAAGTGTGTTAAAATGAGATTTTTTACATTTGCTTCTTTTGCAAGTTCTGCAGCTTCTTTTGCTGTTGAATGATTAGTTTCAATTGCTCTATCTTTTAGTTCATATGAAAATGTACAATCAAAACTCAAATAATCACTATTTTCAAAAAATTCTTTTAATTTTTGGGTTGGGCGTGTATCCCCTGAAATACCAATTTTTTTACCCGGTCTCTTTTCTCCTGTTACTTGTGATGAATCAATATTTTTTCCGTTAATCTCGATGGAATTTCCATTTTGTAACTCCTGCCATAGTTTTCCTTCTGGAATTCCCAATTCTTTTGCTTTTTCTGGATAGAAAACTCCTGCTCTTTCATTTTCTTCAAAGCAATATGAAAATGCAGGAATTCCATGTTGTGCTTCACAACAATTTATTTGATAATTTTTTTCTTTTACAACATTACCCTCATCTACAATTGTAATGAAAACTGGAAATGGTAGTCCAAAATTTAATACTTTGATATTTGCTGTAATGAATTCTTCAATTCCAGCTGGGCCATAAATCTCAACAGCTTCTGTTCTTTTTTGTAATGACATTGTTTGTAGAAGACCTAAAATACCTAAACAGTGATCTCCATGAAGATGTGTAACAAATATTTTCATCTTTTTGTTCCATGGCAATCCTGCTTTCAAATAGGCAACTTGTGCACCTTCACCTGCATCAAACATTAAAACCTCATTTTCACGAACAAGACAAATGCATGTTAGTGAGCGTTCCACTGTTGGTGCAGCAGCAGATGTTCCAAGATAAACTATTTTCATTATATTATTTTCACTTTAATGCATCAGAAATAACTTTTGATACATCCACTTTTGCAGATTCACCCGGTATGGTATTTGTGCTAATTATTTGAGACACGCCTGCATTTTTGATCTTTTTTGCAGCATCATTGACCAATAACGCATGTGTGCATGCTACAAAAACACGCCTGCATTTTTGTTTCTTTAAAAATTGAGTTGCTTTGATAATACTTCCACCAGTACTAATCATATCATCTACCAAAATCAAATCTCTGTCTTTAACATCAACTTTTCCTGAAAGAATTTTCACTTTACCAGTTTTTCTGTCTCTCTGTTTCTTTAACGCGATGAAATCTGTCTTTAAAAGTTCAGAAAACTTTACAGCTCTTTCTTTTCCTCCCAAATCTGGTGACACAACTACTGGATTTTTCATCTTCATTTTCTTAAAATGTTTGACTAGAACTTCCATCGCTGAAACATTTTCTGATGAAATTCTTAATTCTTTTAATGCTAATTTACTATGAATATCTACTGTGAGAATTTTTTTTACACCTGCTGCTTTGAGTAATTTTCCAACAACTCCTATGGTGATTATTTCTCCTCCAAGAAACTCTCTATCTTGTCTTGCATATCCCATGTAAGGAATAACTGCATATACTTTTGATGAAAATTTTTGTACTTTTGAAACAATACTCAATAATTCTAAAAGATTTGAATCAACTGGTGGATAGGTTGATTGGACTACTACCACTATACTTTTTTTTGGAATCTGATTAATTGTTATTTTACTTTCTCCGTCTGGAAATACCTTTTTTTCAGTTTTAATATATGGCGATTTTATTTTTCTAGCAATTCTTTTGGCTAGATCTGATGATGAATCTCCGCCAACAACTGTAAATTTTGCCATTAAATCAACGAATCAAAACGGATTCTTAAGTTTTCGTAAGATTATTTTTTAATCTAATCTCCTTTCTTTTGTAAAAATAGCTTGTAATTGCAACTACACTGACCCCAATAATCTGTACTCCAAGCCAATCTAGTCCCTGGAATGATATTGTCTCAAATGTAAATGGTGAAAACAATGGGAATTCAGTATCTGAATTAAGTGCAACATCTGCTAAGAAAATATCAAATGCAATGTGGGACAAAACCGCACCAAACGCAACAGCACATATTCTGATATCTTTTCCTCGTAGAATTACAAAAAACACTATAGATACAATTACCGCAAATGGAATTGAATGACTCATTCTTGAGACTAACTCTATATCCAGAAATTGTAGCAAATGATCCGAATCTAAGAAGATTGCAAAACTTCCACCTAGAATTATGTATCTAATACTTAATGTTCCCAATCCAATTACTGCGCCCCATAAAATATGACCTAACACATGCTCATACGTAACGCTACTCACTACAAGCGGGTTTCCAATTACAATTGTGAATTCACTTTCAGGAAAGAAGGCACCAATCATCGAAAATGCAAATGAAACGAAAGCAAAAATTATTGAATTTTTTAAAATGAACTTAATGATGTCTTTCAACATCAATTTTGATTTTCTTAAATAAATTAATCATTACTATTCATCTCCTGATTCACCACGACCCAAGTCGCCTAATCCATACTCGTCCATTACCTCGTTACGCTTAGAGTCAAGTTGGTTAATCTCCTGCTCTTCACGTTTTTCATCACCTTGGTAAACTGTTCTAATTGGCCATGGAATTCTAATATCATATTTCTTGAATTCTTCGTACATAATTAGACGCATATCACTTTTTGTTTTGAATTGTGCACCATAATCTCTAACGTAAACCCACATTGAAAAGTCCAAAGATGAATCATTAAACTTGTCAAATCGTACAACTGGTTGTGTTACATCCACATGGATGTCTTTGTCACATCCACAACTAGGTTTGTTTTCTTCTAGATATGGACATCTATTTTGTCTTACAAGATGTCTTCCTTTTGCATCTCTGGCTTCAATCATTGCACGTTTTCCAACTTTAACTAAAATTGATGTGACTTGTCTTGGATTATTCAAATACGAAACACCAACATTTACAACAGCAGGAACAAGTTTGATCTCTTTTGTATAATTAATTATTTCTGCACTAACTAATTGTCTAGTTGGAATTATTGCAACTGATTCATTTAATCCATGACGAATGTATGTTACTCTTGGTGTAATTTTATGTACATAACCATTGTATCCGCTCTGTAATTGTACTCTATCTCCTTCCTTGACAACCTTGTCTTTTCTGATAAGTATGTAAGAAAAGTAATTCTCTAACGTTTCTTTTAATGCTAATCCAACACCAAATGCAAGTCCACCTGTTGCAGTTGCTAAAACTATTAGATCAACTTGCCACCAAGAGACTACTCCAATTACCACACCAACAAAAATGAGAATTGGTAAAACCTGTTTTGCTGATTTTGGAACTCCTTCTTTTTGTTTTCTTGAATGTCCTGGCGGTTTATTTCCAGAAATTATTGGATCAAAACCACTATTCCTTTTTTGCTCTCTCCAGATATCTATAGGATAAATCTCCTCAGGAATTACTCCTGGGAATAACTTTCTTCCCGATGCATTGTTCCCACTTGTACAATAATTGAAGTATTTTTCATATTTTTTACGCTCAGATTTTTTCCATTGTTCAAATGGGTTCTTGGCATTTTTCTCATAGCTTCCAATTGGGTTTCCTTGTGAAGTACGAAAAGTCTCAAGATATTGTATTCCTTGTTCTGTTTGCATGTATGAATTAAATTCTTCATCAGTCAAATCATCTGGTTTTTGTTTTGGTGGGATCCATTTGTACAATTTATGAAAAAAGTCATCAGCATCATCTGGAAATCCTCTCATTTCTCTCCACGCCTCAAAATCTTGTCGTTCTAAAACAGAGCTATCACGTTTTGTTAGTGCAATTGGAACTAGCTGTGATATTGTATATCCTATAACCAAAATATTCAGGGTGTTCAACATTTTTGCAAAAACTTCGCTTGGTGCAAGCTCTCCTTCTAATTGTATTCCTGCTGATTCTTCATCAAACAATTCAAAAACTTGGATGTACATGTTTACAGATGAAATTAAAGCAATTGCCAAAAATGGTAAAATAATTTTCCTTGCAAATCTTGCGACATGTGGTCTTACGTGATTGAATTTTTGTGTTTTAACCCAAAATGAAAATTTTCTGTAAACTACACTAATTATGATAATTCCGATAATCAATCCAATTACAGCTAATTGCAAAGATACCGAGGATGCGATCAGTTGAGATACTGTATCAAATTGACCAACTGAAATTTCACTAATTTCTTCTGCCATCCTAATATTTTTTGAGAATCCTGAACTTAAGTTAGTAGATTTGTCGTCAAGTTTTAAAAAAACTGTCAATTTTTTTCGAAAATCGCATTTTTAGGCACAATTTGTACGTGCGTGGCAGATCCTAAAGTTTAACAGAGGATTTGTCGTAATGATGGAATGGCGCAAACAACTAATCCACAAGAATCTCTTTGGGGTGTTGATTCTTCACCAGCGATCAAATCATACACACTTTCAAACCTGAGGAAAATTCCACAAATTGAAAAGTTTACCGAAGAGCAAATTTTTGAAATGGAGGTAGTTGCACAAGTTTTACCCTTCAAGGCAAATAATTACGTAATTGAACAATTGATTGATTGGGATAATGTGCCTGGAGATTCAATGTTTAATCTAACATTCCCACAAAAACACATGCTCAAATCCGAACATTATGGCATGATGGCTTCTGTTTTAAAAAATAATCCAGCTCCAAAAGAAATCAAAGCTATGGCAGATAAAATTAGATTAGAATTAAACCCACATCCTGCAGGACAAATGGAACTAAATGTTCCAGTTCTAAAAGATGGAACCAAACTTTACGGAATGCAACACAAATACAAAGAAACAACCCTCTTTTTCCCAAGTCAAGGACAAACATGTCATGCATATTGTAGCTTTTGCTTTAGATGGCCACAATTCGTTGGTATGGATGAAATGAAATTTGCAATGAAAGAAGGAGATGAACTAGCACAGTATGTTAGAGAGCATCCTGAAATTTCAGATATTTTGTTTACTGGAGGAGACCCAATGATAATGCCCGCAAAAATATTTTCTGCTTACATCGATACACTACTTGATGCAGATTTACCAAACTTGAAAACAATTCGAATAGGAACCAAAGCTTTGTCTTATTGGCCATACAAATTCGTCTCTGACAAAGACTATCAAGAAACACTTGAAACATTTAGACGAGTAAACAAAAAAGGAATTCATCTTGCAATAATGGCGCATTTCAACCATTTGGCAGAATTAAAAACAGGTGCAGTAAAACTTGCAATTAAAAATGTTAGAGAAACAGGTGCACAAATCAGAACTCAATCTCCACTTCTCACCAACATTAACGATGATGCAGACATGTGGGCTGAAATGTGGCAAAAACAGGTAGAACTTGGTTGTATTCCATACTACATGTTTGTTGTAAGAGATACCGGGGCACAACACTACTTTGGAGTACCTCTAGTCAAAGCACACAAAATTTTCCAACAAGCAATTCAAAAAGTAAGCGGATTAGGACGAACCGTTAGAGGTCCATCTATGTCAGCTACGCCAGGAAAAGTACAGATTGACGGAGTTGCAGAAGTAAATGGAACTAAAGTTATGGTTTTCAGAATGCTTCAGGGAAGAAATCCAGAGTGGGTAAATCGTCCGTTCTTTGCAAAATATGATGAAAACGCAATATGGCTTGATGATCTTAAACCTGCATTTGAAGACAAATTCTTCTTTGAAGACGAATTAAATGAAATTAAACAACAAAAAAAGCAAAGCATGAATAGTTAAAATATGGATTTTTCAGGTAATATGATATGAGAAAAGAGTTTGTAGTTATGAGAATTGATGCAGCCCCTGATGGTGCTCCATACGTTCTAGTCACTCTTTCTTTAGCCAAAGATATGGCAGAAGGAAATCAACCTGCAAATCCATCTCCAAACGTTATGGGATTTTCCAACATGGACGACATGATGAAAAATCTTAACAAAATGATTTCAGGTGGAGGTATGGGCATGATGGGAGGCGCAGCACCAGGAACAACATCAATCAAACTAGATATGCACGAATACAAGCAGCTAAATTTGTCTGTAGGTGACAAAGTCAACTTAGACATCTCAAAATCTGAAACCTTAGGCGTATAGATCTCTTTAAAAATCCGAAATTTCTGTTATTTTCATGGGCGATAAATCTGATGAAATGGTTCAAAACCTCAAGATGGAACTAGACTCCTATAAAGAAAAGCTAAAATCTATTTTCTCCAAGAAAAAAAACTAGAATTATGAGCGCCAGTGAATTTCTGCGAAATGAACATCAGGATATCCTACGTCTTGAAAAAGTAATTACAAAATCCTACAAAGCATTGTATGCTGGAGCAGACATACCATTTTCTGATATAGATAAGATTAATTTTCTAATTGCAGAATTTTTAGACTCTGTACATTTTACAAGAGAAGAAGGCTCATACTTTCCATGTGTTGCATCCTACGATCATCTAAACAAGGAAATTCGTGAGCTGTTAATTGAACATGAATTTAGTAGAAATATTGCAAGATCAATTTCAAAAAATCTAAAACTATGGAAAGAAGGTCAAGACAAACGTGAACCGGTTGCTAGATTTTTGAGCGTATATTCGACTTTTCTAATAGAACACATGAAAAGAGAAGAAGCATTTTTTGAAAAGGCTGAAAATGAAATTCTCTCAAAAGAAGAAGAACAAGAAATGTTTGAGCAGTTTCAATCAATATCGGCAATTGCAGAAAAGGTAACCTCTCTTCTCAAAGACATTGATTATTTAGAATCTCAAAACTGGGCAAAATAACATTCTTAAGCGGTAATTTTACTGCCAATTACATGGCATTTTGTTTATGGATGACTGGTTTACCTTGTTCAGGTAAGACCACAATAGTAAGAAAACTTGCTGAAACCATACCAAATCTAGCCATTTTAGATGGAGACGAACTAAGAGAATGGTTCTCACCAAAGGACTTTTCAAAAGAAGCAAGAGATGAGCACAACAGAAGAGTTGCTCATTTATCAAAATTGCTTCTAAAGCACAACGTTCCAATGGGCGTATCACTAATCAGCCCATACAAGGAAAATCGTGCAAATGCAAGAGAGATAATTGGTGATGATACAAAATTCTTTGAAGTTTATGTCAATGCATCATTAGCACAATGTGAAGAGCGTGATGTCAAAGGAATGTATGCAAAAGCCCGTTCTGGAGAAATCAAAGGATTCACCGGAATTGACGACCCATATGAGGCACCAGACAGTGCAGATTTAGTCCTAGACACTGAAAACAAGTCTCTAGATGAGAGTGCTGCAGAAGTACTAGAATTTTTGAAATCTAAGAATCTAATCTAGAAATTGCATTTAGTGCATCTTGATGAATTAATCCATTTGTAACTAATATCCCATTTTCATGATTTACTGATTCCGTATTGTATACCATTTCCTTGCCTGAAATGTCAGTCATTTTTCCACCCGCCTCTGAAATTATACAATTAGAGGCACAGGTATCCCATTGTTTCATCTTGTTTGTAGTTGTCATGTAAATTTCTGCATCTCCTGATGCAATCTCTGTTACTTTTAGAGAACTTCCAATATTTGTGACAACTGAAATCTCCATTTCATCTAACAACTTTTTCTCTCTTTCTGAAAGATGATGTCTACTTACAAGCGCATGGCAATTCTGTATTTCTGACATCATTGAAACCTCAATTTTCTTCCATTCCTCATTGTGGCAAAATGCTCCTTTTCCGGATTCAGCCAAATAC
Source organism: Candidatus Nitrosopelagicus brevis (assembly GCF_000812185.1). Taxonomy (NCBI): domain Archaea; kingdom Thermoproteati; phylum Nitrososphaerota; genus Candidatus Nitrosopelagicus; species Candidatus Nitrosopelagicus brevis. The sequence goes on from NZ_CP007026.1 coordinate 17,347, forward strand.
ATCTTCTTTTTGATAGGCCAATATATCAAACCCAAAACTGATTTTTGTTTTTCCACCAATCCTACCATTATTGTAAACTCTCCTGTTCTGTTTACAAAATCCGTTGTTCCATCTAATGGATCAACTATCCAGACCTTTTCTTCTGATAGTCTTTTTTTGTCATCTGTATCTTCTTCAGATAATACGGTAATTCCCGTTTCTCCCAAAACCTCTTTCAAAATTTTATTACTTTCAATATCTGCCTGAGTGATTGGCGAATCGTCATCCTTTTTTTCAGTTGAAAAATCTGTTTCATAAACCTCGAGAATTTTCTCTCCAGCTTTTTCTATGCCATCAATAATTTTTCCCAATTCTGGTATTGTTGATTTAAACGGGAATTCACTAATCATTCTTCAAATCTCTATTTGCCAATTCTGGTTTTAGAGTCCATGCAACTGCTAGACCAACAAATGGAATTGAGATCAATCCTGTCATTTGAACTATAATCAATAGTTGCTGTTGTGCCACATCTGGTACTGTGATGAGCCATGGAAGTGGGAGTGATAAAATGAACCAAATCCCTACTAGTAGTCCAACTATCTCAATTCTCTGTTTTTTTCTAGCATTCATTGTAAAATCACTCTGTTCTCATCAAATTTAATTCTTGAACTTTATCCCAAAGGTGACCCTTCTATTGAGGACATAATTTATGCCGCTGGCTACGGCAATTCCGATTCCTGCGCCATACATGTGGTAAAATGCACTACTTTCGACTAGGGTGACTGTAATTCCCAATTGGATGGCCATTCCAATAGCGCTAATTATGAGAAATTTTATGTACATCACAGAATTCTTTTTGTCTTCTACATGACTGCCAAACGTCCAGTATCTGTTGAAAAAGAAATTTGTAGTAATTGAAACTGAGATTGCTATAATTTGTGATGCGACATACCAGAAGCCAGCAATATCTGTTAGAATATACAAAATACCTAGATTTACTAAAACTCCGCTAGCGCCTACAATGTAAAATTGAACTGCATGTTTTGCAAATAACGATAGTCCGCCTTTCTTCTCTCCATCTTCTATCGTCATAATCCCCTCTTAATCCACCCACTATAATTAACATCTGATCAAATAATTTTTAATTTATAAAAAAAGCCTAGTTTTTTTGTAATTATTTCATGAATATCTTATATACAATAAAGACATACTGATAGTAATGCGAAAGGATGTAAATCCTATCAATTAAACTTGCGTGGTCCTGCAGAGCAGAAATTAGAGCCAAAGCACATTTGTGCGGGCAAAAGTGAGGGAATCTCACATTGCTTTGCCAAAGGGCCACGCCCCCATTAATTTAGACTAGATGCTTCTATCTACCTTAGTTAATGAGATGCTGACAGAACCTTCTAGATTACCAGACCTGTTGATTGTAATTTCATATATTGCTTCATCTGAGCTTGGAATCTCTCCTTCTAATTCTGGAATTTGAACATATTTCTGACCGATGTATTCCCATGTGTAGTATTTTGAAATTCCAGTATCAACCAAACTTTTTTCCAAAACAAACTCTTCAGAAAATATCTGCCTCCAACTAGGCTCCAACCTATAACTCTCAGTCCACTTTCCCTTTATCGTAAGTTTAATTTTAGCAGGAGAATCTCCCATCGGCACAAATCCAATTTTGTAAGTTCCTCCTTCTATTACTCCTAAACCAGATGTGATGGTCTGAATATCATTAAACTCCTCACCTGATATTCGGAAACTCCAAATCTCTCCACCAGAGCGTTGCTCATTCCCACCTGGGTTCATTGATGCTCCATATGCCATAGAAATTATGATTGCAACAGCTACTATTCCTCCAGCAATCACCATTTTATTCATAATCTAGGCATGAATTTCCCAGATTATAGTCATTTTGTTGAATTCTAGTCACACAATTTCTATAATTGGTGAACCATTATTCACACCGGAAATTAATAACATATTTCAAAACAGTACGCATGGCAAGTTTCCAAGACAAATGGGCCGCTCCACAAAAGCAGAGTTTCATGGACAAATTAGGTGATACCCTAAAACCAAAAGGATCACTAAAACCAAGAGTCGAAATGGCTGTAAAACGATTACAGGCTCAAATCGGAAAACTTGATGGTATGTGCCAAAAACTCCAAGAAAGAGACCAGAAAATTTTCCAAAAAATCGTAGCTGCTCAACAAGCACACGACACCTATTCAAGTAAAGTATTATCAAACGAACTAGTAGAAGTTCGAAAAGTTAACAAAATTATGACCAACGCCAAAATGGGCTTGGAGAGAATTGAATTAAGATTAACAACCTTCCACGACCTAGGAGATACAGTTACCACATTGATGCCAACAATCGGCCTCATGAACGGACTCAAATCATCACTTGTCAAATTCATGCCAGGTGCAGATCAAGAGATTGGTAGAATGACTGAGATGTTAGGTGGACTAATGACTGAAACCTTCAGCAGCAGTGGATCATCATTCGGAGTTGAAGAATCAACAAACGCTGAATCTGACAGCATCTTAGCAGAAGCAGCAGCAGTTGCAGAATCACAATCAGGAGAACAGTTCCCTTCAGTACCAACAACTGGAATGGAGCAATTTGATATTCCAACTTCTGAATCAAAATTTATGTGATTTCTTAAAACAGAAACATTCTCAAAAATTCCAAGAACTGTCTGTAAAATTGAATATATTGTTCATGAAAATACAGTATGAATCTATTTTTATATTAAGTAAAAATGGCGTATAATTGCATCATGATAATAGACTATAGTTTTTTGATAAATGGTTTTTCTTTGATACAAATTTCAGGCTATATTGATCCAGGTAGTTTTACAGCAATTATGGCCATGATAATAGGTGGAATTGCAGGCGTAGGAATGACACTCAAAATGTACTGGTATAAAATTAAAGAAAAGATGTCAAAGTAATTATTAGAAATTATTAAATGATAAATTTTTAATCTTCATATATGAAAATTAATTTTTCTTTAGGAAAAGACTGGTCAGAATTAAAAAAATTTGAAAAATTGTCGTCTGATGAACGATCAATTGTATTCTATGCAGAGAATAAGGCATCGATGAATCACTTTAGATTATTAATTTCAGAGCTAACAGAAGAAAAAAATTTTAAAATATGTTATGTGACCTCTGTCCAAAACGATCCCATGCTATCCTCAAAAAGCAAAAATATATTCGCATTTTACATAGGAGATGGAACTGCACGAACAAAATTTTTCCTAACATTAAAAGCAAAAATTCTGATTATGGATATGCCAGATTTAGAAACATTTCACATTAAAAGATCAAAGGTGTATTCAGTCCATTATGTATACATCTTTCATTCAATGTTTAGTATTCATTCGTATTTACGAAAAGGAGCCATAGATAATTATGATACTATTTTTTGTGTTGGTGAACACCACAAAAATGAGATTAGAGAAACAGAAAAAACATATGGATTAAAACCAAAAAAATTAATCACATATGGGTTTGGCCGACTGGACACTTTATTAAACGAGAAACAAAAATTTTCTCAATCTAATGAAGACAATGAAAAATTAATCATAATTGCTCCTTCATACGGCAAAGAAAATCTCTTAGAAGTATGTGGTATAAAATTATTAGAAATTTTACTAAATTCTGGTTTTAGAGTTTTATTACGACCGCATTTTAGAACATTAATAGATTCTAAAAAATTAATCAAGGCAATAGAAGAAAAATTTATTGATAATCCTAATTTTACCCTAGAAGAAGGAATTATTCCTCCAGAAAAATTCCAAAATTCCAAATGTATGATCTCAGATTGGTCTGGAATTTCTTTTGAATATGCGTTTACTTTTGAACATCCGGTAATATTCATTGATGTCCCAAAAAAGGTTTTGAATCCAAATTCAGATGATATATCATTAGAACCTATAGAAATTTCAATTCGAGATAAAATTGGTTATGTGATATCTCCAAAAAATTTAGAAAATATTCAAGAGATTATTGAGAAGATACATGGTGATAATCTAACAAAAGAACGAATTATAAAAATACGTTCAGAAACAGTTTACAACTTAGGAAAATCAGCAAAAATTGGTGCCGAAGCTATAGAAAAAATTTACACAGAATTAAGTTAATGAATTCAATTTGTCTGTAATGTCAATGTGGACATATGGTTGAGGTATTATGTTATCATACCAAATATGCCTATCCTCCAGAATCTCATAATCAGTATCAAAGTACGTATTAAAGAATATTCTATACAAATTCACCAATGAAAGTTTTTCAGGAATCTCAATATCTTTGTCTGGGAAATATACAGCTGTCAAAACATTAAATGCTTTTACAAAATCTTCATCAGTTGGATTTGCTTGATCTATTTCATCCCTATAACCATGATCTGAATATATGATTATTACAGATTCAGGAGAACGTTTTTGAATTGAATCGATCAATTCTAAACTCTTTTTTTCTGCAAATTGTAATTGGCCAAAATATCCCTCTTTATCAGGTTTTAACTTAGGGTCTCTTTTAGCATCATTTCCTTCTGAATCATAAATGTACGGACCGTGTGGAAGAAGCAATAGTGTATGAACAAAATGTGGTTGTTCCCCTACTGATTCATAATTTTCAATATATGAGAATGAACATTCTAGTTTATCACGGTGAAATTTAGATAGTAATTCTTCATTAAAAATTGTAACCGGCAAATATGTCATAACTAAATTTTTTCTAAGTTCAAACACTCTATCACCATAAGCACACAAGTATTCATCTGGGACACCACCATAACCAATTGAACTGCCAATTACACTCACCTTGTATCCATACGAGTCAAATATTCTGAAAACTTTGTTCTGATCAGTATATCTAATGAATAATTGGAAATCTTTAGAATTAGGATCTACATCTTCCACAAGTTCATCCAAATAACCCATATTGAGAGTTGACGCAAAAGAAAGAAAACTGTGAGGATAATTCGCCCAACTTACATCCGGCATCAAAAATCCTCTATCTTCCAGCTTATTGTAATATGGTGTTAAATCATAATTAAAATCAATTTTTGCTTGTTTTTCCCCTGCAAATTCGTCTACAATTATAACAAAAACATCCGGCTTTTTCTCAACATCATTAATTATTATTGGTTCTTCCACAAAATTTGATAGTATACTATCCACATCATTCCAGTTTGTAGAATAAGAGAACATTAAAGTTGTAATAAGAACTGCAATCATTGCAATTGCAATTATATTAAAAATTGAGTTTAATTCACTAGATGCCCTTGTTTTTTTAAAAAAGATTATACCAAGAATTCCAATAACTAAAAAGATTGGGCCCAATACCAGATTTGAACCTATAAACTGAGAAATATCAGAACTGTTAGATTGTAAAATATTGTGTATATTACCATAAATTACAAACAAGAGGATGAATAGAGAGGCTATGAGTCCCGCTTTTTTTCCACCTAAAAAGACTCGTAGGCTAATCCAAAAAACAAAACCTATTGCTGCTGAAATTAATATAGGAACTAACGCATCTTGTGCCGTAAGTTCTCCTGAATTTATTGAAAGAAGAAAAAGTACTGGAAAACATGCAAATAAAATTGGATGAACAATTGCTGCTTTTCTCTCTCGTAAACTACCATTTTCCATGAAATTAAGCTTAAAACGTACTATTTTTATCCTATGCAAGACAGATTAGCGAATTTCTTGTGATTAGTAATATGCTTTCTAAAAACTAGAAGTTTTTTCTCGTGACTCTTTGAAACTAGTAATTCTCTTTCCTTCGTCATCGATGATTTTGTCTATTCCAGATAATTTCTCTCTCATTGATGAGATTAGAGTACCAACCTCATCTGCCTCATTTTCTACAGCATTTCTTTTTTGAGATAAATGTTCAATTCCACGTGTTTCCTCATCGATATAATCACTAACTTTCATTAACTTCTCCTTCAAATTTTTAATGTCTACAGATTCTTCTTCTATTTCCTTTTCGAGGTTTGTTCTTTTCTCTTTTAGATTGGCAATCAAACCTCCAACATAATCAATAGCCTCTTCTAGCTTTGCTCGTTTGTTCATCAATGATGAAATGCCGATATCGGAATCTGATTGAGCCATTTCTTGAGGTGGTTCAGGCATAGATTCGGCTGGTCTTTCTTCCATCATTTCGCCACCTTCGTCTTCTTTGGAAGAACCTAATAATCCAGTCACGAATTAACTTCATTTTCCTCAAATAAAAAGATGAAAGAACGAATTTTACACACATTTTACACACACGAAAAAATACAATTTTCCGCCCCCGCCACCAAAATTGCCATTTTTAGTTGATTTTTACCCGTTTCAAAGCTGTTCCGCTATGCGTTCCTATATGAAATTTCAAAATGTCCCTCATAAAGCTGGGGTTCGTATACTACAGCATGTCAAAACAACAATACAGATCCGAAATGGGAATAATGGGAGACATCTTAGATGTTACCATGAATGGAGGCCAGCAGGGCGTCATTGTGTCTGCAATCTCCAGAAGAGCAAACCTATCTCACTATGCCGTTCTTGATAAATGTGAAAAACTCATCAATGCAGGCTTAGTTGAAACAAGACGAGACGATAGAAATCGCAAATTCATGATAACTGAAAAAGGTCTAAAATTCTTTGATGAATTCAAAAACTTCCAAAATCTCCTAGAATCTATGAATCTGAGGTATTAGAAAATGAACCAAGAGTCAGTGTACTGTGGTTGGTTGGAAGATTCCAAGAATGATGGAATGCTTTTAAGCCCAACAGATGCCCTGATTTTGATGGCACGTGTACACGTAGCAGCTTTCGTCCTAATTCTGCTGGCTATGTCTGTACCGCTACAGCACTCTTTTGGCTCTACTCGAACCCTCGATTTCTTTCTTTTTCCTGATGGATCGACACATGTTACTTATTCTTTAGACTCTGATCCGCTTCTTCCTGATACTGAGGTCTCACTTTACGGTGATTCTCTTGAAAATCTTGTGGCAGAAGATGAAAATGGTTTTCTTTTGTCCACACAATCTGAAAAAAACATTTTACAAGTTGAGACTCTTGGGTCTTCAAATATTCTGATTAATTATGACACATACTCGTTAATTTCAAAAGATGGAAAAATTTGGTCATTTGAGATAGATTCTCCAGTTGAATTCAATGTGGTAATGCCAGAAAATTCTGTGATAGTAGGAATGTCAACATTTCCAATTGATATGAATGTGGATTCTGATAGAACCAAAATCTTACTTCCTAGCGGTCCTGCTGAAATTACATATTTCCTAGCAGTTGCAGAATCATCCCAGGTTTTACCTCCTGCAGAAACTCCTGTAACAGCAGATAATGATAACTCTATGATGTATGTGGCAGGTGGGGCTGCTGTAGCAATCGCTGCAATCGCTGCAATCGCAATCAAGATGAAAAATAAACCAAAACAAGTCGTTTCTGCCTCACAAACTACTGTAGTTGCAGAGAGGAACGAGCCATTCAATATTGAAAAGGTCCTAGAAATGCCAGATCTTAGAGAAGATGACAAAGACATAATCAAATTTATTCATGAAAATGGTGGTAGCGCACTAGAAAGTGATCTTAGGAAAAAATTCCTCTTACCTAGAACAACAATGTGGAGAGCAGTGAAAAGACTCGAAAGACATGAATTAATTGAAATCACTAAAAAAGACCAACAAAACCTCATAAAATTGACAAACGTGGAGACTGACAAAAATGAATAAAATTTATGCAATTCTTGCAATCTTTGCTTTTGCTGGTCTTTTGTTGCCAACATCAGCTATGCAAGTTGATGCTTCATCTGATTTAGATTACATGTTAAAAATTGCTGAAAAGGCAAAACGTTACATAAAACACAACATCGATGAAATGGAAAATAACAATACCCAGGATTGGAAAAACAGACAGGTAGTTCTTGAGATATATGACAAAAGTGCTTATGAGATTGATCAATTAGAATCTGCAATCAAAGAAGGAGATGTAAAATCTGCAAGAGAACATTTCATTTCTTCAATGAGTAAAATCAAACAAATCAGTCAGATGCTAAATCAAATCGCTGAAACTAAAGCACAAGATGCATCATTACCTGATCATTCTCAAATCATCAAACGATACGAAATGAATTTCCAGAAACTCCAGCAAATTTCTGATAAGATTGGAGCAGATATTGACTTTTCAGAAATGAAAAATCTTCTAACACTTGCCAAACAGAATAATCAACAAGGTCAAAGCGATAAAGCAAAACAAACTATTGATCAGATTGCTTTGAAAGGATTAGAAATTTACAAAAATCTTCAGACAGTAAATGACAAAAATAAAATAATTCGTGCACAAGCATTAGCTGAAAAATATGTTGACAGAATCAATACGTTGATTGTTCAGGCTAAAACCTCTGGCTTGCTAGATTATGTCAAAATGCTGGAAAATTCAAAAATCCAACTAATCTCCTCAAACTCTACATCTCAAATCACAAAACAAATCAGAATAGTCATTACAATACACAATGATATCGAAGAAATCAACAGAAATAACCTGCAACAAATTGATGTTGATCAAATACAATTATCTCAAACACAAAGAATCACATCTGAACTCTCCCAATTTGAGACTAGAGCAAAGCTACTTCATTCTGATGTAAAAGGAAGTAATGCCGCATTGTATTATGTAGAAAAAGCGATTGCCATTATTGACAATGTACGAAACAATCTAGATGATTCTGAACGAAAAATTAATTCAAAATTACAATTAATAGACGAACTCCTAACAAAAGCAGAAAAACTTGTACAAGAGTCAACATAAACTTCATATAGATTTCAATCTCGTTTTTCATTATGACTTCAAAAGCAATCATCCTCTATGTTGGATTACCGATGGTGATTTTTGGAGCATTCATAGCACTGGCCATAGCACCACTTGCTGTAGGAGTAGAATCAACAATTGAGTTTGTTGGAAGCCTAATTGGCATACTGGGCGTTGTTTTTATGATCTCAGGTATGTTCTACAAGAAAGAAATAGTTGTTCAAGAATAATCGTGCGTAAATAATTCACATCCTTTAAAATAACCTTTGAAATCAATTAAGATCACATGGACAAAGAACGTGTGAAAAAACTCGTACGTGAATTAATCATTGAAATCGGTGAGGATCCTACTAGAGAAGGTCTAAAGGACACTCCTAGAAGAATCGCAGATGCATATACTGAAATCTTTTCCGGATATGACTCTGATTCTGAATTGTCTGTTCAATTTTCAGAAGACTCTGAGATGGTAGTTGCAAAAAATATTCAATTCTATTCAATGTGTGAACATCACATGTTACCATTTTACGGAACAATACAAATTGCATATATCCCAAATGGTCGTGTCTTTGGAATATCTAAACTAGTTAGAGTTGTAGAAAAATTCTCAAAGAGATTGCAAATTCAAGAAAGAATTACAAAAAATGTTGCAGATGAGATTTATGCTCAGGGTGTTAAAGGAGTAGCAGTAATGGCAGAAGGTGAGCACCTATGTATGAAAATGAGAGGTGTCAGAAATGATGCTCAAATGACATCTTCAGCATTTAGAGGGGTATTTGAGGATCAAAAAACCAAAGAAGAGCTACTCAAAGCCATTCAAAACAAGTAAGATCCTATCAAAAATTAAATAATCCCCTAATTAGAAAATCATTATGCCTGCACGAAATAACATACATGTTCCAAGCGAATCATGGCCATTTTTTAGTTGGTTTGTTATTGAATTTGCAATAGTTATCGCAGTTGCCGTAGTCATATCATGGCAAGTTAATCCATTCTTTGAAGACTCTGTAGTAATGTATGGTTGGGAGTGTGAACAAACATCACAAATAACTGACTGTACTATGAGTGATGAGCCAGAAATGCAGCAAACAGCACTAAACTGGATATTCTGGGGAATTGTAGGTATTGTATTTGCAGCATGGTATCTTGGTGCTCGTAGATTTGTTTTGAAAAGAAGAATTCTCTAACCTTACTTCAAATATTTGGTTTTATCTTCAATCTTTGCTTTTGCAAATGCAATCTTTCTATTATTACAGGATTCACATTTTCCACATTGTACCTTGCCGCTAAGATAGCAGCTCCAAGTTTTGAAAATCTCATTTCCTAATTCCTTGTAGCCTTTTTTTATTAAATCACTTTTTGAAATATTCTCTGAATATGGCGACCAAATTTTGATTTCTTTTCTTATTTTATTTTTGATTCCGTCGTATTCACCTTGGTTTAGGGCTGTCTGAATTTTTCTAGTAAATTCTGGTCTGCAGTCGGGATATTTTGTGTCTCCTTTTTGTGCTCCATATGCAACTAGTTCTGCATTTAGGGTAAATGCCCATGCTGTGGCAATTGAGAGAAAAATTGCATTTCTGATTGGAACCACGATGGAATATTCAAAGGTACTAGGCATCTTTTTCTTTGTACTGGTTAGGACATTGCTATCTCCATACAATTCCTTCATGAAACCAATATCGAGAATTTTATGCTCCTTTAGTTTTAGTAACTTTGCTATACGCTTTGCAGCCTTTATCTCCTCAGATGCTCTCTGACCATATGCAAAAGTAATTCCATACAGCTGGTACCCTTTCTTCAAATAAGATACCATGCATGCTGAATCTAAACCCCCGCTTAGAATAATAACTGCTTTTTTCATTTTCTATCTTTTGATTATTGGTCCTTTGCTTGGCTTACAAATAAAAACCTCTGATTTCTTTTTTGCAGCTTTGAATCCTCTTTTCATTGCATTAGAAATTTTCTTTGCATCATGTTTTTTATCTGTAAATGCTATTACTGATGGCCCTGCACCGCTAATTGTAACTCCATATGCCCCAGCAGCCATTGCATTTTTTTTCACTTTATCAAATCCAGGAATCATGTGTTTTCTTGCAGGTTCAACAATTACATCTTGTACTGATCTTCCAATTAATTCGGAATTTTTCTCTGAAAAACCTGCTACAATAGCTGATGCATTTGAAATATTTTTTACCATATCTGACAATGAAACTTTTTTTGGTATAACGCCCCTTGAAACTTTGGTTTTCTTTGCAGGAACCTTCAATTCTGGTACTGCCACGCACAAAACCAAGTCATTTGGCGGTTGAATCTTGACTACGTTCAAAGGTTTTGTCTTAACTACCACGAATCCACCTAACGCTGATGCTGCAACATTATCATAATGTATTGTTCCTGCACTAGCCTTTTCCCCAATTCCTGCAAATTCAACTAGTTCCGTATCTGTCAATTTCAAATTATATAATTTGTTAAGACCTACTGCACATGCAGCAGCTGATGCTGCACTACTTCCCATACCAAATCCTGCAGGAACATTTTTTTTAATTTTAATTTCTATACCATCTGTTATCTTGAATTCCTTTTTCATTGCAGATACAACTAATCCGGCAGTATTTTTTGATGGGCTAAGAGGAATATTATCTGAACTTACTATGACAACTCCCTTTCCTTTCTTTGTTAGAATTACATTATCATATAGCGCATCTAGTGCCATGCCAAACACATCAAATCCTGGACCCAAGTTTGCAGTAGAGCAAGGAGCACGTACAGTTACTGATTTTGCCATTAATCTTCTATTTCTTCGCCCAAGTTAATAGTTCTGCTTAGTGCGCTTTGTAGATTAACCATTCCATCTCCTGTTGCATTAGAAACTGGAATCAAATCCTGCTGAAAGTCATTTCTGTTTATGCTTGTTAACATATCTGATACTAGAGAAAATGTATCCCCATTTACTTCTCCTGCCAAATCTGCCTCTAATTTTGAGTCTGTTCCGGACCAGCTTAAAACTTGCTGTAATTTCTCTTCAATCAAATCAGTTTTTGTAATTACATTAACTGTTGGTAATCCTAATCGTAATCTTATTGATGTTGAAAGTAACATTAGTGAGACAAAGTTACTTGGGGTTGACACCATTGTTCCGTCAAACAAAAACAAGTTCATCTTTTCTTCAGCTTCAAAGTTCTGTACAAAAAATGGGCCACTTTGCCTATATGCAAACAATTCAATCTGTCCAGGCGTATCCACAATCAGATAATCCGGATTAATTGTGTCTGCCTCTTTTTGTATATCATCAATTTTTGTGGCAATCAAATCATTTGCCATAATCAGTGAGCCATTTGATCCCAATTCGTACTGTTCCATCAGTGAATTGACATCTACATAATCTCTGACATCAATATCTGGTGAATATGGTAAGCTGGCAACTCCTGGATCTAAATTTAGTGTAATTGGAAATGTGGCATTTTTTGCATAATATTCCTTAATTTTTGAAGTCAGTAATGACTTTCCTGCCCCTGCTGTGCCTGTAACAAAAATAACTTTCAATGGTTCGACAAAAATTCTTTTTTATTCGCTTATATTTGAATCTCTTAAAACTTGAGCAATGAACTGGCGACTAGCAGTAATTCCTGTTACTCTCATTCCAATCATAATAATTGCAATTCAGTTTGATATTGAAGCCGAGGATGTCTTTGCAATAGGGGTCATACCTTTCACATTGGCCGTAGTCGCAATAATGGCAAAATTAGGATTACAGGGATTGAAACTTGCTTACATTGCACGAACCTTTCTTGGCCCATTTGATTCCATAAAACGATTAACCGCGATGCGTGTTGGTAGTGAGTTTATCAAATTTACAACTCCAATGTTTGTTGGAGCCGAGTTTGCAGTTATTTACTATATGACAAAAAAAGGAATACCAACATCAAAAGCATCTTGGGTCGCATTATTAGATATTGTAACTGAAGTCTTTGCTGCAGGCGTACTTTCAATTTTAGCAGGAATATTAGCAATAATGTATGGTGCATACGTTGTTGGTGCAGTAGTTTTAGGAACCGCTGTTCCAATTACAGGGCTATGGATTGTTTTGTTTTTCTTATCATCAAAACGCACATTTACACTTCCAAGAGTAATCTCATTTCTTGCAACTGCAATAGGAAAAGAACGTGGAGAAAAATATGTTAAACAAACCAACGGATGGATTGAAGAAGTTTGTGTAATGAGTAGAGAAAACCTTCACTCTAGTAAATCCAAAAAAACCTTCACTATAGGATTCTTTGTATCAATAGTATCTTGGATGTGCTATGGAATTTCATTTTTGGTAATTGCAAATGGTGTAGGATATGCAGTAGAATTTTTTGATTCAATCATGGCAGTAATGGGTGCTAACGCAATTGCAAATCTTCCAATTACCGTAGGTGGTTCTGGATTGGCAGAATTTGGAATAATTGCATATCTAAATAATTTGGATCCATTCAATTTTTCAGCTGATGTTGACTCATTACAATGGAATGCTGTGATTGGTTGGAGAATTGCTACATACTACATACCAATTGCTGTCACATGGATCTTGCTGGTAAAATTAGCATTAAGTAAAATAAGTAAACCAAATTCTGCATGAGAAATGGATTTTAAAAATAAAGTTGTTGTAATTACCGGAGCATCCAGTGGAATTGGTGAGGCAGCAGCTGAACAATTTGCGAAAAGAGGCGCAAATCTAGTCTTAGTTGCACGAAGAAAAGAGAAATTAGAACAAGTTGCGCAAAAACTTTCAAAATATTCAACCAAAACTTTGATTCAGGTTTGTGATGTGTCTGACAAACAACAAGTTAAAGAAATGTCTGAAAAAGTAATTGAGACATTTTCTAAAATTGATATTTTAGTAAATAATGCAGGATTTGTTATCTATGGAAAAGTAGAAGAATTGTCCATTGAAGACATTGAATCTCAAATGCAAACAAACTATTTTGGTACAATTAACTGCACAAAATATTTTCTTCCACACTTTCTTAAGCAAAATTCTGGTCATATGGTTAATGTGGCATCCGTTGGTGGAAGCTTTGGGGTACCTGGAATTGCATCTTATTGTGCAACAAAATTTGCAATGTTGGGGTTTTCTGAGGGCTTACACCATGAACTGCATGGAACTAATGTTGGGGTAACTGTTGTTAGTCCAATAATGGTTAGAACAAGCCTGTTTGATCATCCCTCTTTCAAAAATTTTACAAAATTTGCAACCGGAATTTCATTAAGTGCTGATTCCGTTGCAAACGCAATAATCAAAGCCTCAGATTCATCTAGATTAGAAATTGTTGTTCCATCTTTTGTAAGAATTGGAATATGGTTCAAACAAACATTCCCATTTTTGATTAATCCTATTATTGGAAATAGATTTAGAAAACAGCTTGAGAAAAGAGACTCTTAGATATTTTCATCTGTAACTATAATTTCTGTTACTTCATACTGAATAATTTCTTTTAGATTGATTCCTTGTTCTGCAAGATAATCTACTGTTTGTTTGCTTAGTTTTGCTTTTAGTTCATTCAGTTTGAATTCACACACAACACCTTTCATCAAATCATTCAAGTTAACATCTTTTCCAAGCTTTAGTCCTTCAAGAATTGTTGTTCCTTGAACAGACTCGTATAACTGTAAATCAACTTTCTTATCGTCTTCGTTGATATCTAAAATGTAGCCTGAATTTTTCATTGATTTTGGCTTACCGAATTTTGGTGACTCTAATTCTTTGTTAATCTCTTCCGGAATCTCGTCCTTTTTTTTAGCCATTTTTCCTCAAAAACTTATTCTGCTTCTTTGTCTTTTTTGCTCTTTTGCCACCAATCTAGATAATCATACTGTTTATCTGATTTTGTGCTTTCTTTACGAGATAATTTGTATCTAATATCACTAACCTGTTCTCTTGTAGCATAGAGACCACATCTCTTACAAATGAAGTGTTTTGTTGCAGGATCTAATTTCATAACAAATCCCATACTCTCAGAATCAATTTCATCTTCTAGTTCTCGATATGGTGGTGCTCGAAATTCATAACCTTCTTCTTGCTCTTCAGCCTTAAAATCTGCCTCTAGCTGTTTCTTTCTTTTTGCTATTTCTCTACTTACACACTCAGGACAGTTTACCAATATCGATTTTCTTCTATTTTTACATAAGAGTGTTGCCACATTTTTTGGATCAGAAAAATGACTGATGCGCGGATTAACTCTTCATCCCTTGCGGTCAGTTCGCCCATCGACAAACCGCGCACCAGTACGCTGATTAATTTCTAAAAGATGCTATTATTTTTTGTCTTCTAAAATTTCTGATACAATCTTTGTTGTATTACTGACTCCATTACCATTGAAATTTCTTGAAAATCCTTTAACCGAATCAGTATATTCCTCATAATTTTCATACATTTGTTTTACCGCCTCTACTATTTGCCCTCTGTTTTGAGCAAATAATCCCAGTTTTTTTTCTTTTATCCATTCAATCTGATTCGTGTGTTCATCATAAATTGGAATTCCGATTATTGGTTTTGCATGACCACCTAAAATTTCCCCCATTACTGTATGAGAACCATTTACTACCGCATACTTGCATAGATCCAACACAGTTTCTTTTTCTTGTTCAGAGAGGAATCCCTTGTCAATCTGAATCCAATCAACTTTTTTCTCATATGCTTCTGATATCGAATATTCATTACCATCTTTATCCAAAACTCGATCAATACTTTCATCATTTTTTGCATGAGAAATGATCCTTTTTTCATTTTTCAACTCAGGCTGATGAAATGCTTCTTCATATCTTTCCCCTGTTCCATCATTAGTTGATATATTTCCAGTTCTCATCCAATAACCATAAACAGAATCTGAAACTAATTTTTCTAAATCACCCTTTTCACCCTTTTCAATTTTTTTCTCATTTGTAAAATGTCCGACATAGACTACTTTTTCTTGAATATCTTTTGTAAAATTTAGATTATACTCACACATTGTGTATGGTGGTTCTGAATCTGCAACTAAAATTTTAGATGCTTTGGAGATTTGTTTTGCAACAAACTCTAATGCTGGTTTAAAATATAATCTTGACTTCCATAATTTCGGTTTAAATTGATTTGTTACAAATAAACTTGTGATATTTCTTCGTTGAGCCAAAACGTTTGAACCCATATCTCCATCATTAATTACTAAATCAAATCCAATTTTGTTGTAAAGTTTACCCTCATCTTTAAGATAGCTTGAAATTTGTGTTACTAGGGGTTCATTACCCTCAACAGGCAATAGAAAATTCCACAAAGATTTTCTTAAACTTGGCCCAAACTTACCATCTATTGGTGTAGGCATCAAAACTTCATGAATATTCTGTTTTTCATCAGGAAATTTGTCTAATAATTTTTGATAGATATCGCCTTTACTAAAATAATGAAACTCGTTGTCTCCTAATTCTTTTAATTTTTCATTCAATCTCATCATTCGAGAATAATGTCCATTTCCCCATGGATAGATGAATTGTCCAATTTTTGCCATATTTCTCACCCAAAATTCCTGCTTAAATTCTCAGTGTTCAATTTCTAAAGAGTCTAAAATTGTATGAACATTATTTGGTCCTAGTTTAACTTTGATTATTTTTTTCATTGTTTTTTCATTGTTCTTTAATTTTGATTTAGATTTTATCAAATTACTTTTTAGAAATTTTTCAATTTTTGGAACATATTTTTCCATTCCAATTTCTTTTGCATTTTTCATTATCTCTGAATCAATTCCGGATAATGAAATGTGTGGAATTATTCCTGCACTAAAAATTCTCTTTTGTAATGTTTCAACATATGTAGATGGAAAAATTAGCGGTGAAGTAGCAAGTGAAATATGAGAAATTTGTTTCTCCTTTGCAGATTTAATCAAAATATTAGTAATTAGAGAATTTTTTGATAATAGATCTTCTGACTTTTTTCCAAATTTTGATATTTTATGAAATTCTAATTCTACTTCAGATTTTAACATTCTAGGAAGTATTTTATCAACAATTTTTACTAAATGAATTACATCTTCACGTGTTTCATAACAAATCACGAGTTTTGTCTCAAATCCTTGTTTAATGGTTTCAAGACAATTAACTGCTGAAAACTCATCTGTTACACAACAGATTGATTTTTGTGATTGTGAATTGTTTACTGTTCCTCCTAATCCCTCGTCTAGAAAAATACAGACATATGCATTTGTTTTTGTAACATAAATTTGTAACAATTTATCATGTTTTGATTCTGTACCTGGTTTTGCAGAAATTTTTTGATTTTTTTGTATTAGCGTTGATGTAGATGCTAATTCTAAATCTTTTATGACAAATCCTTTTGGGTTTCCATCTGCTTTAACATAAAATTTTTCACCTTTTAAAAGAAGATTGGAACTAATCTCTCCAACTTCTGAAACTATTGTTTTAAAATTACTTTTAATTTTTTTAGCAATTGCTATTTTTTTTATTCCAAATAACAATGCAATTGCACTAGATACAAAGACTGGATCATCTGCTTGAATACAAATTAGAAAATCATCTCTAGTAATTTTTGCAAATTTTAATTTTTTAATTTTTAAAATCTTTTTAATATTCTCTATTAGTTGATTAATTTTATTTTCAGCAAATAATGATGGGTAAACAACTACCAGCGTATCTTCTGTCATCTAATTTAGTATTTTTAAGGAGTTTATATTTTACAATATCTCTTAACTTGAGCTAATTTTGATATAATTATAATACTTGATTAGATAATCAGGTTTATGGGAAAATTTACTCAGCAAGAGCTAGATGAAGTAAACAAAACTCTATCTACACCTGAGGATTGTTTGAAATGGGCATTTGATAATCTTCATCCAAAATTAGCAAAGGCATCAAGTTTTGGTGCAGAGGATGCAGCAATTATTGATATGATGTTTAAAATTAATTCTGATTCCAGATTGTTTACACTTGAAACAGGAAGATTGCCTAAAGAAACTTTTGATGCAATAGAACAAGTTGAACAACGTTACAATACAAAAATTGAAAAGTTGTATCCTGATCCAAATGAAGTTGAAAAAATGATTGAAGAAAAAGGCTTGAACTGTTTCTATGATAGTATTGAAAATAGAAAACTTTGTTGTGGTATTAGAAAAGTTCACCCAATGAACAAAATGCTTGCAACACTTGATGGTTGGATTACCGGTCTTAGAAATGATCAAAACCAGAATCGTTCTGGTGCTAGCATGCTCGAAATTGATGAAATGCATGGAAATATTGTAAAAGTTAATCCACTTGTTAACTGGACCTTTGACGAAACATGGGATTATGTAAAATCAAATAATTGTCCGTATAACAAATTACTCGATCAGGGCTATCCTAGTATTGGTTGTGAACCATGTACTAGACCGATTAAGATCGGTGAAGACATACGTGCAGGTCGTTGGTGGTGGGAAAATGACACAAACAAAGAGTGTGGCCTTCATATGAACCACGACAATTAAATTAATCATACAAAACCGATTCATATTGATTAATGCACACGGTGGAAAATTAGTAAATAGAGTAAAGGATGTTGATCCATCCGGACTAATCTCAGTTGATATATCTGCAGATTTGGCAAATGATGTAGAAAATATTGCTGATGGAATTTTTTCTCCACTAGAAGGATTTCTAAACCAACAAGATTTTGAATCTGTTATCTCAAAAGGAAGACTTGCAAATGGTACTGCATGGACTATGCCAACTGTTTTGGATGTTGATGAAGAAACAGGGAAAAAAATGAAGGATGCTGGAGATGTATTACTAAAAAATCCTGATGGAACAGGAATTGCTGTATTACATGTAGAAGATGTCTACTCTTATGATAAACAAGCTACAATGAATGGAGTCTATGGGACAAATGATGACTCACATCCAGGTGTTGCTAAAACGAATTCAATGAAAGATTTTCTTGTTGGTGGTAAAATCGATTATATTCAAAGACAAAATGAGACTGAAATTAGAAAACATAGAATGACTCCTACACAAACAAGAGAGTTATTTGAAAAAGTAGGTTGGAAAACAATTGTTGCATTTCAAACTCGAAACCCTCCACATGTAGCACATGAAATGTTACAGAAAACTGCAATAACAACACGCGATGGTGTTTTTGTAAATCCACTCATCGGAAAGAAAAAGCCTGGTGATTTTAAAGATGAAATCATTGTTAAAGCATACGAAGTAATGATTGAAAAATACTATCCAGAAAATAAATGTCAATTAGCAACACTACATACAGAAATGAAATATGCAGGTCCTAGAGAAGCAATTCATCATGCCATAATGCGTCAAAATTATGGATGTACACACATAATCATAGGAAGGGATCATGCAGGTGTTGGAAAGTTCTACGATCCATTTGCAGCACACAAAATATTTGATGATTACCCAGAACTTGAAATAGAACCAATCTTTTTCCCAGCATTCTTTTACTGTAACAAATGTCTTACATTTACAAATCCAAATGTATGTCCATGTGCTCCAGAACATAGAGAACAAATTTCTGGAACAAAAATGCGTGAGATGATTAACAATGGTGAATCTCCATCAAAATTCATCCTAAGACCTGAAGTTGCCGAAGTAATCATTAATTATGACAAACCATTTGTTGAATAGCTTTTTATCAAGATCTGAAAAATCTAGCTCATGAAATACAAAATTACAATAATCTTTTTTGCCTCTATGATGGTCTTTCCTGCATTTGGACAATGGGAAACACCAAACGACTCGCTTTCTATTGCAAGATTTGACATTAATTGGGATGAATTCAATATTCCTGCACGAGATGCAGAAATAATTCCATTTGATGATATTCACGCAACTACGTGGCAAGTAAATTTACAAAATAAATTACTCTATGGTAATCCTGATGGAGTTGCAGTAGTAAGATTGTATGATGCAAATATTGAAGATAAATTCATAGAAATAGGAATGGGTGCAATTCCTGATAGACCGTTTTGGGTTGCAATTCAACTTCCTGAAGAAGGTTATGTTGTAGTTCATGACAAACTTGATAGAGGTTGGCCTGGAAATGGAAAAGTTATCTTGGCATATTCTGATCCTGCAGGATTGACAATCAATAATGGAGAAAGAATTGTAATTACAAATCTAGATGTAGAGCAATTTGCAGTAAAATCATACTCTGTTTGGGGTTTGAAAGGTTCTCAGGATCCACCTGCTACTGTTTCAGGATTTCTAAATCTTGAGGTGCTTTCAGGTGATCCAAAAGAAGGTCCATTGCACATGTTCCCATTTTATGTAGTTGGTGCACTTGGATGTGTAGTTGCATTTTTACTATTTACTAAGAAGCGGAATTAGTTTTGTAATATTTACAACCATTTCTAATCTTACAAACCTCACACATTGGAGAAATTGGTTTACAGATATTTTGACCATACATAACAAAAGTATCATTCACATCAAGCCAGTATTTTTTTGGAATTTTTTCCATCAGTGCAAATTCTGTTTCCTCAGGAGTTTTTGTTTTAACTAATCCTAATCTATTTGAAATTCTATGAACGTGAATATCAACTGGAATAGCAGGAATCTCATATGCATAAACTAAAACACAGTTAGCAGTTTTCCTTCCAACACCAGGTAAGGCAATTAATTTTTCTAAATCATCAGGTACTTTTCCTTTATACTTTGAATCAATAATTTTTGCTACTTCAATAATTCGCTCAGCCTTCACATGATAGAACCCTATTGATTTGATAATTTTTTCAACATCTCTTAACTTTGCTTTTGATAATTGTCGTGCATTTTTGTATACCTTAAACAAATCTTTTACAATTCTTGTAGTTGACTCATCCTTAGTTCTTGCTGACAAAATTGTACCAATCAAAATACTGAACGGTCCATGATCTTCAGCATCATGTAGATCTCTTAATGCTGTAATTCTTGGTGGTTTAACAGCATTCATTGTTTTACGCATTCCATCTAGAATTTTTTTCATACGCATTCTACTGTGTACAAGTCTTATATCTGTAAAACCTTTCAAAATATCATGGAACTTACCTCTGAAGAAAAAGATGCATTGAATGGTAAGCATGGTGAAACATTACAGATTGCATATCGAATTCTAGTTGCAACCGGAGAAGCAACCGATGCAGAAAAACTAATTCCTATAAAATGGGCACATCTTTCAGGCGTAAATTACAATACAATTGGTGATTCGGGAGAACAATTTCTTAGAGAATTAAGTAAAGATGCTCGTGTTAAAGTTAAAGCAACTGTAAATCCAATGGGAATTGATTTTGATCATATTTCTGAATTTAATCATATTGATGATGAATTTGTAAAAAAACAAGCAAGTATCAGAGACTCTTACATTCGAATGGGAGTTGAGCCAACCTTTTCTTGCACTCCTTATGATATTTTTGATCTACCAGAAAAAAATACACAAGTTTCTTTTGCTGAAAGTAATGCTGCAATATTTGCAAACTCACTAGGAGGGTTAAAGACAAACAAAGAAAGTGCATTTAGTGCATTAGCAAGTGCAATTACTGGCAAATCTCCGTATTCTGATTTACGAAAAGAAAACATCACAACTCCAATGACAATACGTATGAAAATGGATAATCCAAGTGAATTGGATTTTGGGATGCTTGGATTTTTTGCAGGAAAGGTTGGTGATACATCTGTCAATATTTCTGGTGTTTCTCAACCAAACAGACGTAGCTGTAAGGCGTTGTGTGGTGGTATGGGCACATCAGGTACGTGTGCTAAATTCCAGTTTGTGGATAATGAAGATGAAAAATCTGAAAAAGTAGATTTTGGAAAAGAAGAGATGAATGAGATATTTGATGAACTAAATACCGCAGAAAAAGGTGATGTCATCACTCTTGGAAGTCCACAATTAGGATTAGAAGAAATATCCGATTTATCGAAGATGTTAAAGGGTAAATCATTTCAAAAACGCTGCATGATTTTTTGTTCAAGAGCCGTGCAGGAACAAGCACGTACACTTGATTACATTAATGAAATTGAAAGAGCAGGTGGTGAAATTTTATCGGATTGTTGTACATGTCTTACACCATTAATTGATACCAATGAAACTGATGCGGTAACTACTAATTCCATAAAAGGTGCATACTACTTGAAAAATTCTACAGGTGTAGATGTAAATCTAAAACCATTATCAAAAATTATTGAGGATGAAACCAAATGAGTAAGGTAATTGTTCAAGGAAATGCGCAAGGTAAAGTTCTCAAATCAACTAATCCAATTAATTTTCTTGGTGCAGTTGATAAAAAAACAGGAATTATTCGTGATAAAAAATATGATATTTTTGAAAAATCAATGAAAGATACTGTACTTGTTTTTCCACATGGAATTGGAAGTAGTGTTGGTGCATACACAATTTATTCTCTTAAATCTAATCAATCTGCTCCTATTGCAATGATTTGTACAAAAGCTGATCTAACTGTTGCATCTGGATGTGCACTCGCAAATATACCGATGATTGTAGTTTCTAATGAAGAATTTGATTCTATACAAGATGGTAATCAAATTACTATTGATACAAAGTCTGAAAAAATTTTCAACTAACCAGTTTCAGTAACCTTACTTGAACCAGTTGGTAATGCTCTAACATAATCATCAATCAGAAATATTTTCTTAAAATTATCATTAACTTTATCAAATTCAGCTCTAATCTTTTTTGCAACATCAGACATTGTTGATCCACCCGGTTCGATCACAGCATAACATAGACATTTTTTCTTAATTGGTTCGGGTGGGCCACAAACTAACAAGTAATCTTCATCTTGCTTAAAAATTCCAACTGCAAGTTTTAATGATGAAACTTTGATAAAATTTCTTGTACCGTTAATCATGAACGCACCTTTGGCCATTGACTGACCTGTAGGTGCACCCTTTTTCACCTGATCTGGGTTAACCCAAAAACTACTCATTCCATACGCAGATATCTGCCATGCACGACTGAAACAAACCGTAGCGTGCGCAACCTCCTCTAAACTTAGTGGCAGTAATTCCTCATCCTCTCCTTTTAGTAAAAAGAAGGGTGAACCGTGAACCTCTGCATGAAAGACCTTGTCATTTTTTTCTAAATATTTTCTAATTATTGCACTGTTCGATGAGCTATCTCTTCCTCCAACTGCCAAAACCTCATCTGATGTGTAAAACCACCTGTATCTTTCAAACCAACTCTTCTTCCTTACCTCTTTGAATCCAACTGCTCCTTTTGCAATTTCTCCTTTTTCGATTGTTTTTTCTAATTTAGATTCTGTTTTCTTCATCAATTTTTCAATTGATTTTACCGCACCCTTTTGTTTCTTTGATTCATCAAATAGTTTTGAAGCAATAGTTGGAAGAGATGAGTCAGGGTCTATCTGAATTTTTGATTCATTAATTTTCATGTAAGGAACACCTTTCTCACTAATTATTTCTGCATTTTTTTCTTTTAGTGAGTTTGTAATCATTTCATTTCGTATGTCATGTTGTCCTGCAGATGTCATTGTAAATAGTAAATTTGCTACTTCTGCTATTGTTTTTGATTTTTCTAGCACAACATTAATTGCATTTTTTTGCTCAGTTAGTGTTTTTTCTAATGATTCTATTTTTTTATCAGCAGGACTACTGAATAGTGACTTTCCTTTTTCTAAAATTTCTTCTGTAAATACAATATCTAATCCCTCGTTAAAACTATCAACTTTTTTTGCATTCAAATTATCATCTGAAAATCTAATTGGGTATGCATCATGTACGTCATCTTCAATTATAACAGATGGATCATGTGGGCCTTGTGTTACTTTTGAAAGAGTTGATGTAATTATTTCATACAATGCTTCAAATTCTTCATTTGTAACTTCATTGCTTGGTTTTTTTGGATCAATTCCTGATAATCTAATAATTTCTTCAACATATTTTTTGGGTAATCCTAATCCTCTACCTATAGTTTTTCCAATTCCACTAGTAGAAAATAATTCTCTAAATGATTCTTTTGTTAAATTTAAAACATCTACTCCATCTTCTGGTGGTGGTGAATATTCTAATCCTACACGAAGTTGTCTGTGTCTTACGTCTATTGAATGCAAAAGTGCTAAAATTTTTCTTTCTTCATTACATAAAATGATATTTCCATCTCCAAAAAATTCTACAATTAAAGTAAATTCTTTTTCAAAGTTTGTAAATGTGAAATAAGCAATTCTTTCTGTTCCAATTTGTTCAATTTTTGTTAATTTTGCTCGTAAAAGATCGCTACGTAATCGCCTTAACATCTTGTTTGGTTCAATTGTTTCAATTTTTTTATCTGTAATCCACATTCCTATGCTTGATACCATTAACATGATGTCTGGTTTTGTTGGATGATGTAACTTGAATAACAGACTATTTCGATTTATTCCCCAAATGTTACTTGCATAGTATCCACTAGTCTTTTCTCCTATGTCTTTTACAAGATATACTAATTCAATTCCCGCAAGAGTCATGGTATTGTACTTTTGTCTGGAAATTATACTCTTACTATTGCCTAGTGACTGCCAAAGATTTTAAACGAGGCATTTCTGAGTCAACTCAAGAATTCAAATGGCAAAGTTCAAGAAAAAGAAATTTAGAGCAGAAAAATCAAATTCTGAAGACGAAAATAAGGATCTTCCAGAAATTGAAG
Organism: Candidatus Nitrosopelagicus brevis; assembly: GCF_000812185.1. Taxonomy (NCBI): domain Archaea; kingdom Thermoproteati; phylum Nitrososphaerota; genus Candidatus Nitrosopelagicus; species Candidatus Nitrosopelagicus brevis. The sequence continues at coordinate 41,804 of NZ_CP007026.1, forward strand.
CAACTGAAGACGAAAAAAAAGAAATTGCCAAATGGACATCAAACTCTGATGACGCACCAGAAACCACTGACGCACCAGAAACCACTGACGCACCAGAAACAGAATCAAAACCTGATCCTACTGATGATCCTATAGACAAATCTGCAACAAAAAAACTAACTGATAGATTATTTTGGTTACGACTTGCAACTGCAATTGCAGGTGGTGTGATTGCTACATTTGCATTTGAAGATATTGTTGATGTGGAAGAAAAACGTTGGACATCAATTGGTTTTATGATAATGTTGTTTATCGCAACCGCAATAGTTGCCAAATCTTGGAAAATTAAAATTGCAAACAGGAAAAAATATGTTACAACAGGAATTGGTAGTTTTGTATTCATGTATTTGTTCGTCTGGATATTTAGTTACACGTTAGTTAATGCTGGTACAAGCCAATCAATGATTCCTGGTATTTAATAAAAAATGTGGAAATCAAAAACTCCTGGTATTCCAGATGAAGAATTTGAGAGAACTGAATCTGTTCCAATCACTAAAGAAGAAATTCGTGCCATACAAATCAGTAAAGGTAGATTATCTGCAGGGCAAACTGTTTTAGACATTGGTTGTGGTAGTGGTTCTGTAACTGTTGAGGCTGCTATTCAAGTTGAAGAGTCAGGAAAAGTAATTGGTGTTGATATTGATCCAAATGCAATTGAATTAACAAAAAAGAATCTTGAAAAATTTGGAATATCAAATTATACACTAGTTGAAGGAAATGCCAAAGAAAAAATTTCTGAACTACCACAAGCAGACACTATTTTCATAGGTGGAACTGGTGGTGATACAAAAGATATTGTTGAATTATGTCAAGATAAAGTCCAATCTGGTGGAAGAATAGTAATTGGTGTTATTTTGATTGAAACACTTTATTCTGTATTACAAACAATTGAAAAATTAAATTTTGAATCAATTGATATTACTCAAATCACAATAGGAAAAAGTAGGAAAACAAAAACAGGCACAATGATGCTTGCACGAAACCCAGTTACTGTCATTTCTGCAACAAAAAAATAATCTAGCTTTTTAATTGGGAACAAAATCATCTTTCTTATGTCTCAATTAACCGGAATTGGAGTAGGTCCTGGCGATCCAGATTTGCTTACTGTAAAAGCCGTTAAAGCAATACAAAATGCCGATACCATAATGTGTCCCGCATCAAAAGAAGATAGACCTAGCATTGCATTGTCTGTGGTTGATTCATTAATTGATAAATCAAAAAATCAAGAAATTGTAAAACTAATTTTCCCAATGACTAAAGACAAAGATATTCTTGAAGCACACTGGAAAGAAAACTCAAAAATTATGGCAGAAAAAGTTTTGTCAGGAAAAAATGTTGTATATCTAACAGTTGGCGATCCTTATCTTTACAGTACTTGGATCTACATGCACAGAGAAATTAGTCAAAATCATCCTGAAATGAAAATTAACGTTATACCTGGAATTGTTTCTATGTTTACATTTGCATCAAAGGTTGGTGTAAGTATTGCAGAAGGTGCAGAAAAAGTTTCAATCATTCCATCATGCTATGATCTTAGTTCTGTCAAAGAAATTGCAAAAAATTCTGAAGTACTGGTATTTCTTAAAGATGGTCGATATTTTGATCAAGTAATTGAACTAGTCCGTGAATCTGGATTCCCTGATGATTCCATATTTGCAATTGGACAAGATTTAGGAACAGACAAAGAAATCATTCGAAAATTAAGATTAGGTGACGTAAATGATGATACTCTTACTACAAAATACTTTTCAATTTTGGTGATAAAGCGTGTCTAAGGTCTATTTTGTTGGTTGTGGTCCAGGTGACCCCGAATTAATTACAGTAAAGGCAAAAAAGCTTGTTCAAAAAGCAGACATTATAGTTTATTCGGGCTCATTAATTCCTCCTGAGATTTTAAAATATAACAAAAAAGGCAAAATACATGATGCCGCAAAACTCGTACGTGAAGAAATTCTTGATTTACTTTTAAAAAATTCCCAAAAAGGTAAAACCGTAATTAGATTACATGATGGGGATCCTGCTGTGTATGGTGCAATTAGAGAACAGATTGATAATTTAGAAAAAGAAGGTGTAGAATCAATTGTTGTTCCAGGAGTTACATCATTTCTAGCATCAGCTGCTGCACTTGGAACACAACTAACTCTACCTGGAATTACACAAACAATGATAATTACACGTGCTGAATCAAGAACTAAAGTTCCTAAAAGAGAAAAAATTTCTGAACTTGCAAAACATCAAGCAACTTTAATTTTTTATCTCAGTGTTCATCTTTTAAATAAAATTTCAAAAGAAGCAATTGAAGGTGGATACAAAAAATCTACACCTGTTGCTGTAGTCTACAAAGCAAGCAGAAAAGATCAAAAAATAATTCTTGGAACACTTACAGATATTGCAAAAAAAGTTAGAGATGAAAAAATTAGAATGACTGCAATTGTCATTATAGGCGATGTAATAAAACCAAAATCATATGAATATTCTAAATTATATGATAAAACATTCTCACATGGTTTTAGAAAAGCAAAAAAAACTAAGAAAAAAGAGTGACTTTATTAGAAATGCCCATATTTTTGAGGTTTCTTTGTAGTGCCTTTGGACTTTTTGTTGTATAAATTGTTAAAGAATTATTTTTAGAGGCCTGTTGTTTCAATCTTGAAATCTTCATTGCTACATCATCTGCTGGGTCTAAGAATTCTATTCCACGAAAAATTTTCTTCAAGAATGGTGAAAGAAACGGAAGATGTGTACTTGATAGTGTAGCAATCTTAATGTTATTTTCTTTAAATTCATCTTTTAGTACTTTTGATATTGTTTTAACACAATTCTTTTCATTAGTTAAAAATTTTCCAGTTTCTACCAATTCAACTAATTCTGAACAATTGATTTTCAAAACATCTTCTAAATTATTGAATTCTGATATGTAATTTTCTAACTCTTTACTTTTAGCAACAATTTCTGTTGTAAGTATTGCAACATTACTTGCCTTCTGAATTTTTTCAAGTGGTGGTAAAACTGTAATCACATTATCTGGTAATTTTTCTCTAAAAAGCAATGATGGTGTATTTGATGCAAGCACTATCACATCTGGATTAAATTTTTCAGAAATTTTTTGAATTGTATCTGTGATAATTTTGTATAATTGGGATTTTGTCTTTTTTCCATACGGAAAATTTTTTTTATCTGCCAAATAGATGATATCTGCTTTTGTCCTTTTCTGAATTGCCTTAATTATTGATAAAGAACCTAATCCGGAGTCAAAAACAACAATTTTCATCTTCATTCATGTGTAATTAGTTAGCTAAATTTAGTCTAGTGTTGATCTTATTCCACACTTCTAATTAAGAGCAATTTTTTTGAGACTACACATGCCATCCTTCCATAAAGCATGGGCACGCCAGGATACAGCTGGTATGACTGACAAGTTTCGTGATACCTTGAAACCTCAAGGAGCATTGAAACCACGTATTCAGAACGCTGTTAACAAATTACAGGCACAAACTTCTAAGATGGACACTATGTTGGGAAAACTCGAACAACGAGATCAACAATTATTCCAACGTGTCGTCACAGCAGTTCAAAATCATGATAAAAGTGCAAGCACTGTTTTATCAAATGAACTCGCAGAAGTTAGAAAAGTAAAGAAAATGCTTGGCGGTGCAAGAATGTCCTTGGAACAAGTTCAATTAAGACTTTCAACAATTCATGACCTCGGTGATGCAATGGTTGCAATTGGACCTGCAATGGGTACAATGAAGAGCCTACAATCATCATTAGGTAAATTCATGCCAGAAGCAGATTCAGAATTGAACGCAATGACCCAGACATTAAACGGACTTATGGTCGACTCGATCTCCGGTGATTCATTTAACATGGAATCCGATGCATCTAGTGAAGAAACAAACGCAATTCTTCAAGAAGCATCCGCAGTTGCAGAGCAACAAATCGGTGACAAGTTTCCATCAGTACCTTCACTCGAGCTACCAACTCAAGAATATCAACAAACAACAACATCGACATCAACTTTTGAGTAGTTAGCTTTCTTCCTTTATTTTCTTCCTATGTAACTAATGCACATTGTGATAAACTGCATCATTTCACTACTTCCCATTTTTGAGCTACCCTCTGTTCTATTTACAAAAACTGTTGGAACCTCTAATCCTTTCATGCCTAACTGCTTTAATTGATACAGAACCTCTATCTGAAAGGCAAAACCATCTGATCTAATCTTATCAAAATCAATTCTTTCAAGTGTCTTTTTCTTAAACATCCTAAAACCACTAGTTGAATCATTGATCTCTATTTTTGCACATGCTTTAGCTATTGCTCCTGCAACAGAATGAGTTGCTTTTCTTCCTATTCCCCACCCTACGATATCAGAACCTTCAACATGTCTACTTGCAATTAGATAATCAAAATTTTTTATTTTTTCTAACATATTTGGAATTTCACTTGGCTGATGTGAATGATCTGCATCCATCTGCACAATTAATTCTGAATCAAGTTTATCCAAAATGTATCTAAAACCTTCTTTGTATGCTGCTCCCAATCCCATTTTTTTTGCTCTTTGGATTACCGTAATTTTGTCATATTTTCCGCCTAATTCTCTAACAATATCTGCCGTACCATCTGGCGAAGAATCATCTATAATTAAAACATCTAATTTTTCAACTAACTGCTTTATTTTCTCAAATAATTCTTTGATTAGACTGGGAATTGTCTCAGCTTCATTATACGTTGGAATTACTATTGCCAGTTTCATAAAATTTCACCATTCTCTTAGAAGAAATATCTTATGGATATGCTGTCTCTTTTGCAAGAATTGACTCTAATTCTGAAATATTGACGCGTTCCTGAGCCATGTCGTCTCTCCTACGAATGGTAACTGTATTGTCCTCTTTTGTTTGATGGTCTACAGTTATTGCAAATGGTGCTCCAATCTCATCTAATCTTCTGTATCTTCGCCCAATTGCACCAGAATGATCTAAAAATGAATCAAATTTTGTTCTAATTAGACGGTAAATCTCATCAGTTTTTTCAGAGAGTCCATCTTTTTTCACCAATGATAAAACTCCTACATGTGTTGGAGCTAAATATGGCTTGATTGATAGAACCATTCTCTCATTTTCTTTATCTTCTTTTAGTGAATGTTCTAAAATTGTGTAAAGACTTCTGTCAATACCCATTGATATTTCAAATACATGTGGTAAAACTTTTTCATCATTATCCATAACCTCAAATTTTTCTTTACTTTTCTTTGCGTGACTTGATAAATCATAATCTGATCTATAGTTACATGCAACAAGTTCTAACCATCCAATTGTAGTATTTACTTCAAAATCAAATGCAACATCAGCATAGAACGCTTTTTCTTTTTCTCCAAGCTTTCTGAATCTACTTTTCTCCATATCAATTCCTGTCTTTTTATAAAATTCTGTTAACAGTCCAAGATAATATGCAACGAACTTGTTTGGAATAACTCCTTTTTCTACTGCTTCTTTACATGTCATTACTTGAATATCATCTGAAATCTGAATTCGTAGTGTAGTATTTTCAATTTCTGAAAACTTATCTAACTCATTTAATTTTCCTGGATTACAAAAAACCTCTATTTCTGCTTGATAAAACTCTCTTAATCTCAAAAGACTTTGTCTAGGTGCGATCTCATTTCGGAAACTCTTTCCTACCTGTGCTATTCCTAAAGGAAGCTTTCCACGCATAGTTTTGAATAATCTTGGGAAATCAACAAATATTGATTGACATGTTTCTGGTCTGAGATATGCTTCTTCATCTTCAGGACCAATTCCTACTCTAAACATCATGTTAAATTTTTTTGCAGATTCAAATTCTCCTTTACACTTTGTACACACAATATTTTTTTCTTGAATCATTTTATCAAAGTCTTCTAAATCTGCACTTTCTGGAATTTCTACATTAGCAATTTCAGAAATTAATTTATCAGCTCTAAATGTTAATCCACATTTTTTACATTTTATGATTGGGTCTGCAAAGTTTCCAAGATGACCTGATGCCTCAAATACTGATTTTGACATTATCTGTGAACCATCAATCTCAAGCATTCTGTCTCTTCGTACTAACTCTCTTCTCCATAATTCAAGAAACTTATTTTTTACACTAACACCTGTTGGGCCATACTCCCAAAAACCTGCTTGAGCATCACCATAAACCTCACAACTTGGAAAGTAAAATGCTCTTTCCAATGCAAGTTTCATGACACTTTCGTAATTCATGCTAAAACTCTAAAACAATCATGGAATAAATGCGTAATTGCTTATGCAAGTGACTTTGCCTTTCGTATATTCTCAAAGTCATCTCGTGTATCATCAATTGGTGTTTCTAGAACAATTGGAATCTTATTTTTGTTCATGATTTTAACAATTTCACCTAAACCTTCATTTCCAATTTCTCCTAGTCCGATGTGATTATGTCTATCTAAATTGGAATTTAATTCTCCTTTGGAATCATTTAGATGTAGAATTTTTAAATTTTTTAATCCAACCGTCTCGTCAAATTCTTTCATTGTTTTTTTCACTGCAGCTTTTGTTCTCAAATCATATCCTGCAACAAATGCATGACATGTGTCTAAACAAACACCAAACTTTTTTGCAGGTTTGCACTGTGCAAAAATCTCTGCAAACTGTTTGAAATCAGAGCCAACTGAGTTCTTTTGTCCTGCAGTATTTTCAAGTAAAATTATTACATCTGCTTTTGTCTTTGCAACTTCGTTTAATGCACTTGTAAGTCTCTTAATTCCATTTTCTTCTCCTGAACCCTTGTGACTTCCAAGATGTGTAACAAGATAAGGAATTCCAAGCTTGTCACATCTCTTCACTTCTTCAATCATTGATTTTATTGATTTTTCATATCCTTCGTCTTCTGGTGTTGAAAGATTTGGTAAGTATGGCATGTGTGCACATGTTGCCATTCTATCTATATCTGATGCATCAAGTTTTTCTTTGTACGCTTTTGCTTCATCTAAATCCAAATCTTTTGCAAACCAACTTCTTGGGCTTCTAGTAAAAACCTGAAATGCTGAACATCCTCTTTCTACTGCATTGTCTACCCAACTATCCATAGTTCCTGATTTGGAAATATGTGCACCAATCTGCATGCTTTTTCTAAGATTTGTTATAATTTAAACTAGAGATCTACCGAAAATACAAATTTTATAATTGTAATTTTTAAACTAAGTTGGTGCACTAATGTTATGGTTAATCTTGGAAATGACGAAATTGTAAAGTATCCTTTTCTTACTGAAGCAGGAAAATATCTAAATGATAAAGGATTCTCACTAGAACAATTTGGTTCTGATCCTGATCTAAAAAAAATTGTCGATAATGCATTTGAAAGAATAATTACTTCATCAGAGGGAAGAATTTTCAAATCTGATCCCGCATCAAATAATTCTGCATTACCTCTTGAGATATTTTCATTTTTAATTGCAGTAATTTTGTTAAAACTCTCTGGAATGAATACTTTGATTCGTCGATTTTCTCTAGCAGAAGCTCGTCGTGCAGAAAAATTCCTAGAAAAAGATTTGATGAATCATCAAGATGCCACAAAGGCTAAACTCTCACTACAGATACTTCACGAATTATTTTCTGTAACTGTAGAAAAAACTGATGAAGAATTTACAATTTTAGTTAGCGATTATCTAAAACACTCGATCAACTTTCATGAACGTGAATGGAAATTAATTAATCGAAAGGTTACAAAAGGAAAAGTTCACCTAACTCCACATGAAACCGTAAGACTAGTTAGAAAAGAACTAGACCGACACATTTACACCAAAATTAATTCTTCATCAACACCACAAATGATAATTGGTTTTGAAACCTATGTTGATAAGCTAAAACAACTTGCAAAAAAATTCGAGGTAAAAACCGTAGAGTCCAAAGAATTTCCTCCTTGCATTAAACATGCAATAGAAGTTTTAGAAAAAGGAGAAAACTTGCCTCACTCTGGAAGGTTTATGCTTGCAACATTTCTATTAAACAAAGGACAAACGGTGGAACAAATTGCACCATTATTCAAAAATGCACCTGATTATAATCCAAAAGTTACAATTTATCAGTTGAATCAACTTTCAGGAACCTCTGGAACTACTGAATACAAATGTCCTTCATGTGAAAAAGTAAAGAGTAAGGATCTTTGTTTTCCTGTTCCTGCATGTGACACAATAATCAATCCACTTCAGTTTGGGAGAAAAAGAGTATGAATGCAAAAGATATTACATTTCTAGAAGATACTTTCAAAAAATTTTATTTCGAAAACTTTGATCTTCTACACGTTCCTGATGATCCGAATCAAAGAGAATTTGGCTACCAAAAATTTAACGGCGGTATGAATAGACACATATCGCTAAAGTCTGATAAAGAACTTCATCTACTCTTAATGCAAAACAAACCTTCTGATGTTTATTGTTCTAATGCACGATACATGTTTCCAAACTTACCTATGTCTGAAAAGGATTGGCAAAACGCAGAACTAATCTTTGATATTGATGCAAAGGATCTAAGAAAAGAACATCCTAAAGATAACACAATAATCAAATGCTCTGATTGTAATGAAATTTCTCAACTCAATGAATCGTGTCCAAATTGTCAATCAACAAAACTTTCATTCATAACATTAACCTGTAGTGACTGCATAAAGTCATCAAAAGATGAAGTAAACAAACTAAATCAAATTCTTACAGATGATTTAGGCATAAATGAAGATAACATCAAGACATTCTTTTCTGGAAACGAAGGCTTTCATATCTATGTACCAAAATCTGAATACGAAAGTGTAGGTTCCAAAGAAAGAGCCGAAATTTCTGATTACATTATGTTCCGTGGAAGTATTCCTGAAACATTTGGATTTAGAAAATTTAACATGAACAAATCATCTCTCCCAAAATTTGATGATGCAGGATGGAATGGAAGACTTGCAAAACATTTGTACGGAACAAAATCAAATCGTCCAAAAATTTCTCAAGAAGTTATTTCAGGAGGTTACGCTTTATTCCAAAAAAACCTAGAAGATTTTAGAGATTCAATTGGAATAAAGATTGATCCGAATGTAACTCAAGATATTCATAGAATTTTTAGATTGCCTGGTTCTATAAACAGTAAGAGTGGTCTTACGAAAATTTTCGTAGAGGACCTGAAAAAATTTGATCCATACGTAGATGCATGTTTTATTGACGATGAGGAAATAGAAGTTGCAGCAAATTGTCCGATCGAATTTTCATTAAAAAAGAAAAAGTTTGGACCATTTAACAACGAACAAGTGTCTGTTCCAAAGTTTGCAGCTGTCTATATGATGTGTAAAGGCATAGCATCATGCGTATAATGATAGATTTTTTGTAATTCTACCAATAAGGTATTAATTAAATGAAAAACGAGTTTATTTCAACTTGTATAGTGCAAAAAATGAAGATAGCAGTCAACCACCACCAGATGCTGGTAAATTCATAAAACTTGGTATTATTGCAATAATTGGAATTATCATTTTTGCACTGGCTGGAAATCAGGCAGTAGTATTGTCAATGAACGTGACAGAATTTGCCGACGTCTTTACAAAACCATTAATGTTTTCACTTATCGGCGGTATATCTCTCGCAAGTATCGCATTGCTAAGAGTAAATGCCGTAAAAAGATCATCAATTTTTTGGTTTTTCATAAATACCGCAATTAACATGATGAACCGCGGTCCTCAAGACCAGGTTCAACAAACAGTTCCAAACTTTTCAGAATACAAATTATCTGGAGGACACTTTGCACTTTGGCAAGTCACAAAAATTCTTCTCTTAGGTGCATTTTTTGCAAATCTAATGTTTGGATTTGGTTTGTTGTACATGATAGAAGGAAATGATTTAGGAGTTGAAAATATTACAACACTATTCTCACTACCATTTGTAACTCCACCAAATGATCCAACCTTTGCAATGGATAATGTCACCCCAATGATTCCTGCACTTCTAATTGTTATTCCACCAATTATTGGCGCAATTGGGCTTCGTTTGATCCTCTTTGTTGGAATTCATTACATAATCAAAGTTGTAACGTTATACTTACACGACACAAAGGAAGGAAAGCCACGTTATCTAAATTACATGGCTACAATTGAAGCTGTTATCGGAATAGGTATTATCTGGGCTGCATTTAACATGTTTTTCACAGACACTATTGACTATAACACAAGATACGCAATAGGTGGAACCTTCGTAGTAGGATTTGCACTAATTGCATTTTCAGTATTTGATAGAATGCGTGCACGTGTTCTAACTCACATGTTCAAACGTGACGTATACATTCGTGTTGCAGCAATAATTGCAATTGCACTAATTGTTGGTATCGCAATGGGTGTAAACAACAGTGTAGCCGATGCAAAGAAGATTGAATATCTTGGTCCATATACAGCACAACAAATTGGTGTAAACCGTTACCTAGCAGAACTTGATATGATTAATGAAAATACACACGAAGTGCAAATTACTTCGGTCAACCCAAATGTTATAGAATCTTACATTGATCAAAATGAAGATGTGCTTAGTAAGATTCGTGTTTGGGATTGGAATGCAGCATTTGCAAAACTAAAACCAGAGATTGGTCTTATTCCTTATGTAGACTTTGAAGATAATGATATCCTAAGATTTGATGATAAACTATACTGGACCGCATCTATGAAACCAATACTTCCTTCATCTGTAAGTCTTGAAAACCAATGGTATAACGAACATCTTGTATACACTCACGTGCCTGATGGATTCCTTACTCTAGAAGCGACAGAAGGAACAATCGTAGACAGTTCTGAACTATTTGAACAAAGAGCAATCTACTATGGTGAAGGTGGTTTGCTTGATGATACTTGGTCTGGTTATCCTGTTAATAGAGTAGATAGTGCAGAACTTAACGGCGCAAAATATGACGGTGCTGGAGGAGTTGACGTACCACCGCCACTCTCATGGATATTTGAACCAAACTTCATCCTCTCATATCCTGGTGAATCACTTCACATTATGAGGTACAAAGATGTTAATGAAAGAATGCAGACACTTTATCCTTACTTCTTGTATAACATGTTTGGAAAAGAACTTGATAGTTATCCTGTAACTGATGGAAAGAACACCTACTGGCTTGTTCCATTGATCGTTGGATTTGATACAAGAGATGTTCCATACTCTGCAGGTAATCCGTACCTTAGATTAGCAGGATTTGCACTTGTTGATACTTACGATGGTGACATAAGCCTGATAAAAAACGGTGATGACTTTTTCTCAAACATGTTGATGGCGCAATATGATGATCAAATAATTGAGGCGCCAGCGTGGCTTGAAGAACAAATTCGTTACCCTCAAGAACTATTCAATTGGAAAACTGAAATGTACAACATTTACCACGTAACTGATGTTGAAACATTCATTCAGGCAAACGAGTTCTATGAAATTCCTAGAGGACTAGATACTTACTATATTCAAGCAAAGCCACCAGGATTTGAACAAACAGAGTTCATAGGATTACTATCATTAGAACTTCGTGGTTCTCAAGGACGTAACTTGGCAGGATACATGATTGTAGAAAACGATATGGATAAACTCGGTAAGATGACCTTCTATGAAGTTCCATTAGATTCTGAAACAAAACTTTTGGGACCAACCTCAGTAAGAGAAGCACTTGACCGTGACCCTGACTTTGCACAACTCAAAACTTTATTGAGAAATCCTAGAATTGGTGATAACATTTTGTATCGTGTAGGTGATCAAGATACTTACTTTATTCCAGTCTATACTGCAGGAGCAGGAGGATCTGTAGCACAACTAGGTACAATTGCCGCAGTAGGTGCAGGATTTACCGGAGAATATTATGTTGGTTTAGGCGAAACACAAGAAGAAGCATTTGAAGCATATCTCCAAAAGCTATCTGGTGTTGTTAGTACTAGTAAAACCGGCGAAACTATTGTACAATTAGACAAAGATGAAAGATTTGAAAGAATCATGGAAATGATTGGCCAAAGTGGTTTGCAGATAACAAAGCCAACTGCAATTCAATTCCCACTATCATTTGAGGAAGGCCAGATTGTGTTCTTTAACGAATCTGATGGACCTGCAACTCAGGAAATGATAGATGAATTTGTTGCTAAATTTGCTACAGGAACCAATAGAGTATTGATGTGGGAAGAAGAATCTTCTCTCTACTTTGGAGTAGTTAATACTGTAGACGGAATTGCAGAAATTCACTACATACAGATCCAAATCGGAAAGAACTAGACGTGTTACTTCTAGTTGATAACGGCTCTGTCTTTACAAAAGACATAGCCAACACTCTTTCAAATTCTGGAATAAAATTTGATCAAAAATCATCTGATCAAATTAATCTTGATGACATTTCTGATTATGATTCTTTCATTTTGTCAGGTCGACGAAATAATGATTCACAAATGAATGCAAAAAACTCTAAAATTATTCTACATGCAGTAAATGAAAAAAAGAAACTTTTAGGAATTTGTTATGGTGCAGAAATCTTAGCTCTTGCTCTTGGTGGAACTATTCGTAAATCATCAGTGATACGAGGCGAACAAGAAATTATTTCTAATGATAATACTTTGTGTGAAGGGAAAAATACCGTATTTGAAAGTCATTCATATGAAATTTCTAAACTTGGGAGTTCATTAGATGTTATAGCGGAATCTGAGAACTGTAAAAATGAAATTGTAAAGCATAAAGAACTCTTAATTTATGGAACACAATTTCATCCAGAAATGACTAAAGATGGTCAGTCAATGATAGAAAAATTTGTAAAACTTTGATGATATTAATATGATAAAATTATTGGATTAACATGAGTGAAGAACCTGAACATGAATTAGTTTTACCACCAATCTCTGATAATGATAATATTTGCTTACCACTTTCAATTAACGCTGTAGCAAAATACTGGAATATTGATCTTCCAATCTCCGAAGCAAATGAAATTGCATCAAAATATGCAGGTATGAATGGAAGTATTTTGATTGAAGGAATTAATCTTGCAGAACGTCATGGACTTTCTAGCTTAATCATACACTCCAGCATTCCAGAATTAAAACAAGTAATTGATATGGGAATTCCACCGATTGTTATCTTACCTGGATTACATGATGTGGTCCAACATGCATCAATCATATCTGGTTATGATGATAAAGAAAAAACAATTTTTCATTATGTTCCAGAACAAAAACCGTCTGAAGAAGGAATCCAGGTAGGTGTAATTCCAGAAAAAAGATTTGAAAAACTCTGGTCTGAAGATGGTTGCTTAATGATTCTATTGGGTTCATCAGATATCCTTTCTGCACTAAAATCTGATGAAAACAAAACAAAATCAAATAGATTATGTTTTGAATCTGAAAAACTTAGTTTACAAAAACAAACAAAGGAAACAACTGATTCGCTAGAAAAAGCTATAGAACTAAATCCAAATAATTCTACTGCATTGTGTCTTTTAGGAGGTATACTAAACGAACAAAATAATCCTGAATGTGTATCATATTATGAAAAAAGTCTTGAGAAAAATGAAAATTGTTATTTGGCATATCGTGGTCTTGGAAATTTCTACCTAAAGAATCAAGAATTTGACAAATCAGAGAAAAATTACACTCGTGCAATTGAAATTAATGAATCTAGATTTGGACCTATTTACAAGAATCGTGGATATGTGAGACAACAACAAAACAAAATTGATGATGCAAAACAAGATTATCAAAATTATATTAAATTCACTCCTAATGCAAAAGATCGTGGAATGATAGAACGTGCATTAAATGAAATGTAATTTTAACATCTAGTATACTATCGCTAACTTGTAACAAAAAGAATTTTGTTAATCTCTTTTTGGTTTTTTAATTGTTGTTCTTGGGTGTTCCACAATTAGCAGTTCCTCTTCTTCTTCCATCTGAATCATTGCTTGTTGGAATAATTCAATCAAGTGTTGGCAGTTTGATGATTTTCCTTTTGAATACTCAGAAAAAGTCTCTGCAATTTCATTATAGCTCATAAGAAATCTCTGTTCTAATTTTATTTAAAATCTCACATTAACACTCGATCAGGATTATATACTTTGGATAATCATGAATTACATGCTTGATGCAAGATGCCCTGAATGTGAAAATGTAGCCAAAGTTAACGATGAACTTACAAAGGTAACATGTCCTCATTGTAAGTTTGAGAAAACATATGATGAATATTTAGAAATCATGAAAGATCAAGCAGTTAACATGGCAACTGATTACATACCAGATAGACCTGGTTTTTAATTACCAAACTGAACCTTTGTCTGAGCAATCCATATGCGATCCGCATCTAGGACAGATAAGATGACAAGCCTGAACGTCAAGCATTACTTCATTACATCTTGGACATTCGACTTTTTCTTTCATGTTTAATACAAAAATAAAAACGAATTAAAGATTTTTGCAAACAAAATTTGTCCAAAGGTTAATTAGTAGTTTACAAATTTTTGAGATCGCAATGGCTAATTTCAAACTGACAATTTCAGATGTAAAGGGCAAATCCATTACCAAGGAACTCAAAGAGGGAGACGCAAATCCACTTATGGGTCTTGTAATAGGTGCTGAAACTGACGCTGCAATTGTAGGATTAGCTGGAAAATTGAAAATTACTGGAGGAAGTGACAAATCCGGTGTTCCAATGCGAGGTGACTTACATGGAATGGCAAGAAAACGAGTTCTATTATCAAAAGGTGTTGGTCTTCAAGATACCGAACATGGCTTGAGAAAAAGAAAACTTGTTAGAGGAAACACAGTTTCTGATGAAATATTTCAAGTAAATTGCAAATATGATGGAGAAATAAAAGACGAAGCACCTCCAGCAGAAGCAGCAGCAGATGATGCACCTAAAGAAGATAAGAAAGAAGCCCCAGCAAAAGAAGATAAGAAAGAATAGCATCAAGGGTTTTAATTTCTAAAAACATACTATCATTATTGAAATACAAAAAATCACTTTTTGTCTTTAGACGTGATTATCGTCTAGATGATAATACAAGCTTAATTCAAGCATGTGAGAACTCTGAACAAGTAATTCCTTGTTTCTTATTTGAAAAAAATCTAATTGATAAAAATAATCCTGTCTTTGGAAAAATGCGAATTAGATTCATGATTGATTCATTAAAAGATTTGTTTGAACAGGCAAAAGGAAAAAATTGTGAAATTCTTATCAAGAACGATTCAGTTTCCTCACTAATTACATCATCTGTAAAACAAGATGAAATAAATGCCATCTTTATGAATCGGGATAATTCTCCGTATGGAAGATTTCGTGATAATCAATTCAAAAGTGCATCTGAGAAAAATAATATTGCCTTTGAGTCATATGGTGATCTCTTATTACGTGATGCAGGTTCTGTTTTAAAACAAAATGATACGCCATTTCTTGTATTTACGCCATTTTATCGTGCTGCATCTCAATTTAAGGTTAGAACGCCACAGGTTTTTAATCACAAAAATCTAATTACATCAAATCAAAATTCTGACGATACTATTTCTAGACTAGAAAAAATAATTCCTAAAACGACTGTTATTGAAGGAGGAAGAAAAAATGGTCTAAAAATTTTAGAAAATTTTGATAAAATTGCAGATTATAATGTTCAAAGAAACATTCCATCAAAACCAACATCTCAACTTTCTACACACAATCGCTTTGGTACTGTTTCAATTCGGGAAGTTCACATAGCTGCATCAAAATTCTTTGGGAATGATCATTCCTTCATATCTGAATTATACTGGAGAGATTTCTTTTCACATCTAATGTTTCACTTTCCTTACTCTCAGAAAAAAGAATTCCAAGAAAAATATCAAGGTCTAAAATGGTCCCATGATAAAAAAAAGTTTGAAAAATGGGTTAATGGATTAACTGGATTTCCTATTGTAGATGCTGGTATGCGTGAACTAAAACAAACTGGTTTCATGCATAACAGATGTAGAATGATTGTAGCATCATTTCTAACAAAGGATTTGCAGTGTGATTGGAGGCTTGGCGAAAGACATTTTGCAAAATATTTGATTGACTATGATCCATGTGTTAACGCAGGAAGCTGGCAGTGGTCAGCATCTACTGGTTGCGATGCCCAACCTTACTTTAGAGTCTTCAATCCTTGGTTACAACAAAAAAAATTCGATCCTGAATGTGTTTACATAAAAAAATGGATACCGGAATTAGTAAATCTCACAACAAAACAGATCCATGACATTGAAACCACACCCTTGGATTCTTCAATTGATTATCCGCGACCTATGGTAATACACAAAGAGGAATCAGCTCGTTCCAAACTAATGTTCAAAGTAGTTTAATGTCAAGTCTCAAATATTCTTCAGTACAATTTTTTACATGAACCGAATTATTCTTGCCTCAATAGGCATAATGGCTGTATATTTTCTAGTAATGGGAGTTGTATTTCCCGATGCATTGTCTTTTACCGAAAAAAGAGAAACATCTCCCTTCTTCGTTACATCTCAAGAAAAAAAATCAATTTCAAGTAATGAATCATTTGACTTTATTATTGACACAGGAATAACTGGTGGAGATTCTGATATGCTAATTTTAATAATTGGTTTTCCCGATGCAAAATCTTTTGATGGAATACAAATTAAATCAAGTGACTTTACACAATCTCCAAAATTTTTTGAAGTTGGTGATGAAATAAAGACCTATTATCCAAGTGATTATAAAATTGCCGAGTATCCTTTATTGCACATATTTAATATGCCAAATCCAATTAATAAAAAACCAATTTTACAATTAGAGATTACTCCTGAAAATTTAGGTGAATATAGAATTTTTACTAAAGCAAAATCTGCTCCATTTACTGAAGATTCAATCTTTCCAAAAGGTGGTAATGTAGATGAAGATAATGAATTTGTAGAAAAAAAGGTGGTTATTGTTGAGTGATCAAACCTTAGGAATAAAACAAAAACGATTCTTTTGGAAAATTGTAATTCCATACATTGTTTTAGGAATGGGTGTTGTTCTTGTAACTGGTGGTGGCTCTTGGGATATCACTAATCATATTCTAAACAAACCTGAGTCCTTTTTTGCAGAACCACATCTAATTTTGTATGGTGGTGTGGCAGTTTCAATTGGTGGCTTTATTGGTACATTATTACCCATACAAAACAAAAATTTATTCAATCTAAAATTTCCAAAACGTTTGTCTGGACTTGGAATCTTTTTACTAATTATTGCTGGGCCACTAGATTTTTGGTGGCATGACATGTATGGTCTTGACGGATTATTGAGCCCAACACATTTGATATTGATGGCAGGCATGTTATTCACAAGCATTGGATCAATTGTAGGAATTATTAGAATTGAAAATAAATCTGAACGAAAAACTGGAGTTATTTTACAGGGGTTAGTCTTTTCAGGAGCATGGTTTTCACTAACCGGATTTGCACATTCATTTTCTCTTCCTTTTTCAAAAACTGATTATGTTGATTTTAATCCTGAACCAACATTTGCAGCAGTATTTGCAACGATAGTTTATCCAATTGTAATGGCATTTATTCTAATTACTTCCGCAAAAGTAAACTCTGGAAAATTTGGTTACCTCAGTACGACTGGGGCATTCTACATACTAATCATGATCTTATCTGCTTTGTTACCAAATCCAGTTTTGGTTGATACCATTCCATTTTATCTGATGAATCTAATTCCATTTGTATTAGCAGATATTATAATAAATAAATCGAAAATAAAAAAATCACATTATATTGCAGGAGCTATAATTGGGTCCAGCTTTATCTTTTCATACTTCCCTCTTATTACGTACACATACAACGAAGTAATGTTCGATAGACTTGTGTGGCCAAGTATGATTCCATTAATCTACTCAGAGTTTATTGTTGTAATATTTCCTATTCTTGTCGCATGCGGCGCTGTTTCAAGTATAATTGGAACTGTAATAGCACTTAGAGCTTCACGTAGAATTATCATTTGACATAGATTGTCGCATGCGATGCTGCCCCATTCCAATTTTTTTATGGCCTTGTTTGATTAACTCCATTGCACATTTTATTGATTCTTCGTACGTATGTTCTGAAAGTTTTCTTTCACATAGGTTACAAACAGGGTCTGTCATATCCTGTAATACACATCACAAGCAAAAAGGGTTGCTAATCTCCCAATTTCTGTCATAAAATGTCCAATATGCAAATTATACTATGAATGAATTGTAGGATCCTTTTTTATAGTAATTTTCACTCGATTTTTTATGAAACAAATTGTAGGACAACTTGCAGCTTTAATGCTAATTACTGTGTTAGTTACATCTGTTGCAGCTACACCTGCTTTTGCTGACTGGGATAAAACAAAATATCCTGCAATTCAAGGAACAATTCCTATTGAAGATGGTCAAGACTTTAAACAACTAAGTAACATTTCTCTAGTTGATGCAATGTCTACTGCAGAAGAAGCAGTTCCTGATAGTAAAGCAATTTACGGAAAACTTACTGTGATTAACGGTTATCTTGTATACAAAGTTGTTATGATGGATGACAATAGAGGTCATAACAAAGTTTTAGTTGATGCTGGAACCGGTGAACAACTTTACGTGTCTGATGTTGTTTCAAAAGACTCTTACAAAAATAAAAGAAGTTATGATAAAAAACACAACAAAAAGATGAAGGATTACTTCAAAGGAATGACTCCTGAACAAGTTGCTGAAAAGAAACAGCAATTCAAAGAAATGGGAGATGCCTGGAAATCTATTTCACTTCAAGACAGAGCTACTATGATTATTCATTTCATGCAGATGAAAATGCAATGGGACACAATGTCTGATGACGAAAAAGAGTTAAAGAAACAAGAAATGAAAGAGCAATGGAAAGAGTTCTTGCCACTATCTCCTGAGGAAAAGAAACAAAAACTTGAAGATTATGTAAAATCTTTGAAGAACTAATCTGAATATTGTTTTATCTTTACAAGCGCATTTTTAATTGGCTCTAAATCTTTTTGTGCCTCTTGTAAATCTCCCAATAATTTCATAAAATATTCCCTGCCTGTATCTTGTGCCTTTACAATATCTGATTGGCGACATTCTAATGCTTTTTGTAAAGTATCCAAATCTTGTTCTAATGATTGAGCCGGTATTGAATTTTGTAACACTTGTTCAATTTTTTTTTGTGCTTCTATGACCATCGGATATCTTTTTTGTGCTTGTGATACCAAAATTGGTGCAAACATAGCGGCTGCTTCTTTTAATTCTGGACTTTCACTTATTGTTCTTAATCGTTTTTTATAATGAGCAAGCGATCTCAAAACTATCTCATATCCTCCTTCATCTTTGAGAAATATTCCTCCTATCCATACTGCCATGCATCCCTGTTTTTGCCTTTCATTAAATCTCTTTGTAGGCATAAATTCTAAAAATTTAATCTCAAATCATGATCTTAGTGTTGACAATCAAATACTTGTTTTAATTAACTTCGAATCTAAAAAATTCAGAGAAGTTGTCATTGGTTACTAACGTGTGTGGCAGATGAACATGCAGTTTCCTTTCTTAAACTTCTCATTTTTTAACTAATTCTATTATTAGATTTCACGAGATTGGTTTTTTAATAAAACAAATTGACGCTAAATCATGCTTACAACTTTGATTGAAAAAGTTTCAGATCGCCTATGTTTAAAGTCAAACACACAATTATCAATAATTTCAATTTTAGCGGTAACTGGACCTGTCATAATTCTCATAGCGGGAATTTGGGATGCGATAAATCACATACAAAATGAGCCAGAATTCTTTTGGTCAGATCCTCATATTGTAGTATATGCTGGGGTGACATTAGTCGGTGTTGCAGCGTTATTTTCTGTTAATCTTTTGATAAAAAATTCTATTCAAGGAATTTTGAAAAGAGGACTACAACTAGTGATAATTGGTTCCATAATCCAATTTGTTTCTGGTTTTGGAGATTCTATTTCACATGATATGTTTGGAATTGATGGTTTGTTATCGTTAACACATCAACCGCTTGAAATTGGAATTGTTCTATCTGCATTAGGTGGATTTCTGATTGTAAAATCACGTCAAAACTCCAATCTTGAGATATTTTTGCCGTTTGCCATTGTAACTTTTCTTCTAATGACTGCTTGGCTTGCGTTTAATTTTGCATTATACTTTGGTCATTACATACAATGTATGCCAATTCATTTGATTTTTTCATCAGGTTGTGCAATTCTATAATTTTTTAGTTTCATATATGATGTGAATAATAGTAAGAGGCCTCCAACAAACATAACTCCAGCTGGGATGCTAATGATTAGCGCATTTGTACTTCCTAACTCAACTTCATAATTCATGTTTTCTTGTGCAAGACTTGTTAAAATTATAGTATAAACTCCTGTTTCTTTGACATCAAAATATCTAATTGACATTTTTGTCTCTGCTATTCCTTTATCTACTGTGTTATAGTCATCATCCACAATTCTGTAAAAAACACCTTCACCATCATATTCTGGAATAGAAATTTTGTGATATCCTATATCATCTATCTCAAAATACATGCCTATTTCATCTGATTCAGTCTGTTTTAGTGACATAATCTGAAATGATCTTTCTGCTTCTGAAAAAACTATTCCTGTTCCTGAAGCACCAATAACTATCAATAATAAACTAATTTTGAATAATGTTAGTTTCATTCAGTTTTTCCTCAAAATTTTTTCAATAAATAATTTATGAATTTTTTTATGAAGAATTTCTCTACAAACTTTTATTCTATGATGCCGTATATACAAAGGAAAAGTGATCTTGATAACACATTCTGAGAAGTCAACATTCTCCGTTGTGACTTCTGTTAATTACTGTAGATCAATCTTATGTATTATGGATGTACACTATACGCCATGATGTGGGAAAATGTAACTCCATTTCAAATGGACAAATTGTGGTCGCAAGTTGTTCATTATTATGTTGATAAAAAGAAAATGTCAAAAGAAGACGCTAACAAAATTGCTGCAGCAGTTGTGAAAAAAGAAATTGAGAAAAATACCTGTCAAAATATATCTTGCAGACATTTAAAATCAAAACATCTTGGAGATAAGCGACAATGTATGATTGTCACCTGTCCGTGTTCAGAATTTGTGAAAAAACAATAATTACATTCTTTTAATTTGAATTAAAAAATTCTTAGAATCATTTTCAATTTCTTTTTTCCTTTCTTTTGACATTTTTTTTAAATTTGAAAATACAGTCCATAGTCTAGGATTTTTCTCCAATTTTTTTTGATTCTTCAAAAAAAAGTTCCAATAAAGATAATTAAATGGACAAGCATCTTCTCCTTCTTTCTTTTTTACATCATACTGACAGTCTTTACAATAATTTGACATTTTGTTGATGTAGTTTCCACTTGCTGCATATGGTTTTGAACCTAATATTCCTCCGTCTGCATATAGTGTCATACCGTGAGTGTTTGGAAGCTCTACCCATTCGTATGCATCGGCATATACTGACAAGTACCATTCACAAACTTCTTTTGGTTTTATTCCTGCAATTAATGCAAAATTTCCTGTAATCATTAGTCGTTGTATGTGATGTGCATATGCTTCTTTGACTGTTTGTCCAATAGAATTTTTCATACAATTCATTTCTGTATTTCCTGTCCAGTAAAATCCTGGAAGTTTATTTTTTGCATTAAAATAATTTGTTTCTGAATATTTTGGCATGGTGTGCCAGTAAATTCCTCTTATGTACTCTCTCCATCCTAAAATTTGTCTTATGAAACCTTCTATAGATTCAACTTTTATCTTCTTTTTTTCTAAGACCCTGCCAAGTACTTGTTTTGGTTGTAACAATCCTATGTTCAAATACATGGATAAAACAGAATGATAGAGAAAACTTTCTTCTTGATCCATCGCATCTTCGTATGGACCAAACATATCTAATCGATTCTTTATGAAGTCATCCAAACTCTTCTTTGCTTGTTCATGTGTAACGGCAAACCAAAAAGGTTCCAAATCCCCAAAATGTTTAGAGAATCTTTTTTTTATTTCTGCAATCACTTGCGTTGTTATATCATCAGGTTTGTGTTGTAATGGTTTTGGTATATCTGGATGATTCTTTGGTAAACTTTTTCTATTTTTTATATCGTAATTCCATTTTCCTCCTTTTGGTTTTCCATCTTTATCTATCAAAATATTATATTTTTTTCTCATCATATGGTAGAATGACTCCATTCGAAGTTCTTTTTTTCCTTCTGTCCATTTTTTGAATTCAGTAATAGTACAAAAAAATCTGTCATCTTCAGATATTTCTACTGATATATTCAGCATCTTCTCCCATTTTTTTATCTCTTGTAATACACGATATTCTCCAGGATGTGTAATTACAATTTTTTTTGGCTTTATTTTTTTACACTGATGTGCAAGCTCTTGTGTAAAATTATCTTGAGATTCACCAATTTTTGAATATATTATAGAATAACCTTTACTTTTCATATCTTTTGCAAAATGTCTCATTGCACTGAAAACTAAAACTAATTTTTTTTTATGATGATTTACATATCTGGCTTCATTTGCAACTTCCATCATGAGAATTTTGTCTTTGTCTTTTCTGAAATTTTTCAAAGATGAGATGTCTTTTGATAACTGATCAGCAAGAATTACACATAAATTCTCAGTCATTTTACTACTAGAACTGGAATCTTACTCTTATTCAGAACATGATTAGAAACACTTCCCATGAACGCAGCCTTTACAGAACCTCTACCTCTTGCTCCCATTATTATTAGATCAATTTTTCTTGAATTATCATTTGCATATTTGACTATACTTGATTTTGCATCACCAACAATAGTTTCCTCTATGAATTTTACATCATATTTCTCACATTTTGTCTTGGCAGAATGAAAAGTAATTTCCATCAATCTATTTTGTTCAGCATTAAACAATTCACCATACTTTATAGAATTAACAGATGTAGGTTTTACATACAAACCAACAATTGTTCTTTTTGCATCATTTGCTAGATCAACTGCCATTTCAATTCCTCTTTCTGAATTTTTTGATCCATCTAACGGAACAAGGATTCTTTTTATACTCATTAACCCATTTTGTTAATTACAAAATAAAAGGTACGAGAACTTAGGTATGTGCTAGTAACCATTTCTAAAATTATATTGTTCTAACCAGATCTCAAACTGGTAAGCTAATTATTTGATAATTACAAATTGTCTGTATTGTCACAAAAATCTTCATTTTCTAAATTAAAAAACATGAAAATACTCTTAGCAGTAGTCGGTATTGCAGCAATTCTTGCAGCATTAGATGTGGTGGAATTTTACATGCCAATGGAATTTGATGATATGTCTGTAAATAGACATTCTCTATACGTACATCTAGATCCAGTTTGGGCAAGTTACCCATCAAATATTGTTTTTGATGTAACATCCACATGGAATAAATCAAACGCTACTATGGATGAATCACAAAAATATGTTCCATTTGATGAAACTATTCCTGAAAATTATGGAAAAAATGAATTAGATACAATGCATGACAAATCATTTGTTCGTTTATCACACCAAAATAATCAATGTCAATATAATTTCCAACCTCATCATTATCGTTCAACTGTAGATGTGATTAGACAAAATATTGAAGTTGCAATGGGTTTACAATTAACAAATGATCCCTACAATATTCAATTTCCAAATGTAAAAAATACTTCATATTCTGATTCTGATCAAGAATCAAAATTACCTACTGCATTTGCCCATTTCATTCCAATATGTATGATTAATGATATTTCTAATTTTGATTACAGTATTAGAATTGATGATAAAACAATTGGCGCCAATCTCTATTTTGTACCTTCAATATCTGAATTTAATAGCTATAAAGAAACTGGAACCTTCTTTTATTATACTGAATCTGGATGTTTTGCTAAAAATCTAATCAGTCATTCAGGAACGTGTTCTAATGTCTCTAAAGATAGTGGAATAATGATTATCATACCTGATGATATTAGTCGTTCACTTGTAAAAACTACTGTAAACATATACGAAAAATCAGTTTAATTCCATTAGCAATTGATTTATGCAACAAAGTGTATAATGGCACATGGCAGAGGCAAGCGCTGCTGCTTATGGAGCAGCAATAGGTGTAGCAATTGCAATGGCTGTAGTATGCTTTGCACTAAGAGGCAGAGGTCATCCAGAAGATCCGGAATAAAAAATTACTACAATAACGTATGAAATTTTCTTAATGTAAATTAGTTTGAATATTTTTTTTGTAATCTTTTCCATTCATTTTTTGCCCACGTTAATTCTGCAAGTTTACCTGACTTAACTTTTGAAACATAACTCCAATACTTTGATTTTTTTACAAACTGTTGTTTTTCCCATCTTGCATTTTTTCCAGCATTTGGTGCATCATTCACATTTGCTAAAATATCTGCAATTTTTACAAGCTTTGCTTTAGAATTAGATGATTTCAAATCCTTTGCATATTTTATTTCTCTTTGTTTTTTTGGTAAACGATTATCTTTTGTAACTGATACTACAATCTCTGCCACATTTTTACCAAATCTGTCTTTTATAGCATCAAAATCTGTATCGGTGTCTTCTATTGTATCATGTAACCATCCAGCACAAATAATATCTACATTTGTTACTTTCATCTTTTTCAAATTTTTTACTACATCTTTGAGATGAGAAAATGTTGTTGTTTTACCATTTTTTCTTAATTGGCCTGCATGTTTTCTCTTGGCAAAACTTCTTGCATTGGCGATATTTGACACAATCTTATTTTACTTTATCATGTTAAAAAATCATCTATATTGTATTACTGAATTTATAATTCATGGGTAATCTGTTAAAGGCAATGTCGATGATGCTTATCTCTGTAATCGGTATTGGTATTGTTGCATACTCCATCTCTATCACTCCTCCTGATACCTCAGTAGATTGTGAAGAACAAATCTGTACCACCGGAATTATTGCTCAGGTAGTTGATGGTGATACTGTAAAATTCCTCTCAGACGAAGGTCAAGAAATTAGAATTAGACTTGCACTTGTAAATGCACCAGAACTCACAGAGCCTGGTGGTGATGAATCAAAATTATTTGTAGAATCACAATGTTCTGCAGGAAGTGAATCTGTTTTCATTTTAGATAGAGGACAAAAACCCTCCTTTGGAAGAGAAGTTGGTCTTGTATTTTGTAGTGAAACATCACTTAATGAATTACTTGTAGAAAATAATCACGGTGAACTTGATCCACGATTTTGTGATAGAAGTGAATTTGGTGGATTAGATTGGGCCTTAAAGTACGGCTGTGAATAATTATCCTAAAAATTCTTTGAATGAACTTGGAAAAATAATATCATGATATGCATGTGGAACCATTTTTCTATTCATTAAGAGCAATTCATGTGCTGCCGAATCAAGAACATATGTGTCGGCCCAGTCACCATAATCTCTAATTGATCTTCCAAATCCTTGTAACAACTTCATTATTGCTTGTGCTTTATACCACAGCGGATATTTTTGCATCTTTATTTTAGTTCTAGTTTCAGATAACATTGGATACGGTGCTTTAGCTACAATCTGAAATCTTGACATGTCTTCTTTTAGATCAACACCTTCCCAAAGTGATGATGACAGTAAAACTCCATTTGCACTCTCTGCATGTTCCTGTACAACCTGATCTTGTGTTTTCCCATTTGCATTAAAGCTATGACAAATACGAATTCTCTTTTTATTTTCTGCAGAAAGATTTTCTAAAATTTCAAAACATCTTGATTTTGATGATGTTAAGATTAACCCTTTCTTATCACTATATTTTGTCATTATCTCATCAATTTTTTTTATAACTAGTTGTTCATCATCTCTAGTTGAATTATAGCTAAGACGTTTGACATCTGTAAACTCTACTTTTCTATTTTCAATTGGAAATGGGGATACTTGTGTGTCGACAATCTCTACCATTTCAGGATTAAATCCTGTATTTTCACAAAAACTTTCTTTGTCTATAGTAGCAGACATGAAAATTTGAATTGGGTGATCAAAAAATGTACTAACATATTTTGAAATGTCTAATGGTTTTACTGATAGTGATCTGAACTTTCCTCCTTCATCATAATATGGTTTGTTTAAGATGAAGTTTTCTTTGTTTGAATAAATCTCAGAACGTGCTTCGGCATACTTTTTGTATTTATTTTCTAATGTTTGAACTACTTCGTAGTCAGGATTTTGTGCAAATGCACTACTATCTTCTAATTCACTAATTTGTCTTGCATATGATTCGGATAACCCATCAGATAATTTCATAACATCGTCAATATCTTGTAAATCATAATTTTCTACATCAATTTTACATTCATTGAGATTCCTTTCAAAAATATCAATTCCTACAAACTGAATTATCTGATCTTCAATTCTATGTGCTTCATCAAAAATTGCAACTTTTTTGTTCAGATATTCAGCATATTTCTCTTTTTGATATTTCATCATTTGAAAATATGAAGCATAATTCCATATTGAATGAGATGAGACTAGACTCTGATACTTTTGTAAATAGTATAAGCAATCATCTTGCTTTATTTTTCCTTCTGCAACATCAGAAAGTTTTGGTTTATAGTTACATTCTTTTTTTGTTTTTTTATCAAAACATGTTCCCATATCACATGTCCATTTATTTTGAACAGCAAAATCTTTCTCTGTTAAATCAATTCCATGTTTTTCCATCATCTTATGACATGCAAAATTTGGCATTCCTTTGTTTGGTTTGAACCATGGCATGTCTTTGGTATATTGATCCTGAAGATGTTTTGATGCAGTTACAACAAATGAGCTTCCAAAGTATCCGGCAACACTTGCAGCGATTAATGATTTCCCAATACCTGTTGGTGCTGAAAGCAACACGACTTTTGCACCAGAATTGATCTTTTCTTGAATCTCTTCTATGAGCTTTTCTTGTAGTGGTCTTGGAGTAAACTCCTTTGGAAATGATTTAAGAATTGTACTTTGAGATGACATTTTATAAAAAAATTTCTAAACTACTAAAGTTAAATCTATTTCAGCTATCTTGATTAACCGTTTGTAAATAATACTGACTATGATTACAGATGCTTCTACTCTAAAATCATTAAATGATTACATATCACGTAGGATTCAAGAAGTTCCATTAGAGATCAAAGAGACATTTTTAGAAACTAAAAAGGTCTGGAAGTGTGAAAATGAGCTTGATTTTCTTTATGGGTATTATGTAGGTAAAATTGAAGAGGCTACACTACATTATTTATTAAAATCTACTCGTGCATCCGCTGGTGGTTATGTGGATACTTTTGAAATTAGAGGTATAATTGAAGAGCACAGAGATGCATTGCAAAATGCAATTAAAACTGGATTAAAATAATATTATATTTTTTTAGATTAAACGATTATACTAAATTATCTTAATTCTAAATTATCATATGTCTGAAATAGAAACAATTCAACTGGCACCAGATTTTTCAATATGCAGAATTTTAAATGGAATGTGGCAGGTAGCTGGCGGACATGGGGAAATTGATCATGATTCAGCTATATCACAAATGTTAGAATATAATGAAAATGGATTCAACACTTGGGACATGGCAGACATCTATGGACCAGCTGAATCATTTTACGGAGATTTTAGAAATGAAATAGAAAATAAGAAAGGAAAAAATGAACTAGAAAAAATTCAAGGCTTTACAAAATTTGTTCCTAACCCTGGACCTATGACTCGATCAATCGTTGAACATTACATAGATCAATCAATGAGAAAAATGAATGTAGATGTAATTGATGTAATTCAATTTCATTGGTGGGATTATAATGATGCAAACTATATTGATGCATTACATCAATTAACAAAACTTCGTGATGATGGTAAGATTTCCCATCTTGCATTAACTAATTTTGATACAGAAAGAATACAGATAATGGTTGACAATGGAATACAATTAATCTCAAATCAGGTTCAATATTCAATAATTGATCAACGTCCTAATGTCAAAATGGCATCATTTTGTAAAAATCATAATATGAAAATTTTAGCATATGGAACTTTGCTTGGTGGATTACTTACTGAAAAATATCTTGGGGGTCCAAAACCAACACAGACAGATCTTGATACGTACAGTCTTCAAAAGTATATGAACATGATTGATGCATGGGGAGGTTGGGGATTATTCCAAGAATTACTTGTTGTCTTAGACGAGATTGCAAAAAAGCATAATGTACAAATTCCTAATGTTGCAACACGTTTTGTTTTAGATAGACCTGCAGTTGCAGGCACAATAATTGGTTCTAGATTAGGGTTATCTGATCATATTGAACAAAATTCTAAAACATTTTCACTACAATTACAAAATGATGACTATGAAAAGATAAAGTCTGTCACATCAAAGGCAAATGATCTTTTTGAATCAATTGGTGATTGTGGTGGAGAATATAGATAATTATTATTCTTTTTCTGCAATTCTGTATCTTAGATATCTATCATCTGGAGAAAATTTTGCAGGATGTACACTTTTTGTAGATTTATCACATTTTTTACAAGTTTCTTTTAATGTATATTCTCCACATTCAGTACATTTTCTTAATTGAAAACGCATTATCCTTCACCAGTTTTTATTGATTCTTCTCTTGTAAAATTATAAACTCCACTTTGTTTTTTCACATTCTTTTCAATTTTCTCTAAAATTGGTTTTAGAGATTTCTCAGCAGTTTTAAAATCTTGAGAAACTAAACTTAGTCTATATTTTGGTGCACCCAAATATGTTATCTCTATTTTTGCATCTTCAGTATTTTCTGCATCTTTTAGTGTTTTTTGTATTAGTTCAACTCCGTTGGATTGATTATTTGAAATTTCTAAAATACCTCTTAATTCAACTGATGGAAGTTTCATTTTTGAACAAATATCTTCAATAGTTGTTATGACCTTCTTTTGTAATTTCAAATCTTCTATCTCACCACTTCCTTTTATGGCGATATTCAACATTGCATCATAAACTGAATCATATTTTGACAAAAATTTATCCTCTAAATCTTCTATCTGTTTTGTAGTAAGTTTTGATTTTTCTTGAATGTTCTTTAAAATTCCTTGTTCTTTTTCAAATCTCTTAACATCCAGAAGTTTCTTTTTTCTTTGATCCTTTGAAATTTGTTTTAATGATAAATCAATTTCTTTTCTACCGCGTTCAACTTTTTTTACTAGTAATACTTTCTTCTCTCCTTCTCTGACATACTTGTTTACTTTACGTACCCATCCTGGAGCAATTTCTGAAACATGTAGAAATCCCTGAATTTTGTTATATTCATCTAGTGTAACATATGCACCATGATCACTAATTTTTGTTACTGTTGCAATTACAATCTCACCAGTTTCTGGTAATTCTTGTGTGTCTGATACCATTTCTATTTTTTCTCCATCTACTAAGGTTAAAAATCAATTCCTTTCTTTGCCTTTATTCCTGATTTGAATGGATGTTTAATCTCCTTCATCTCTGTAACTAAATCTGCTAACTCAACAATTTCTTCTTTCACGTCTCTTCCTGTTAATACAAGATCAAGATCAGAAGGTTTCTCTTTAATTATTTTAATTATTTCTTGTACATCTATCAAGCCCAAAGTTATTGCATAATTTACCTCATCAAGTATAATCACATCATATTTCTCTGAAAAAATTTTTTCTCTACAAATTCTTACTGCTTCTGCAGCATATTTTTCATGTTCTTCTCTCGGACTATTATCATCTAATATTCCAACGAATCCTTTTCCTACTGCAATTAATTCAAAATTTGGTTCTAATTTCTTTGAAGAATCCATTTCTCCATAATGCCAAGATCCTTTGATGAATTGTAACATGCATACTTTGTGGTCATACCCAATTGCTCTTAATGCCATACCTAATGCTGCGGTAGTTTTGCCTTTTCCATTTCCTGTGTAAACAATTACTAATCCTTTTTCACTCATATCTACACAAAGAAATCATCTAGTAAAAACATTGTAAATATTCAATTAAATCCATTTAAATAAAAAACAAGATTAACAAAAGAAATTGAGAGTTCCAAGATTAGTAATTGCAGGTTCCACTAGTGGTGTTGGGAAAACATCGATTACAAGTGCAATCATTTACGGTTTAAAAAAAAGAGGTTTTTCAGTACAACCATTCAAAGTTGGTCCAGATTACATTGATCCAAGTTACTTGAGTTCTATTTCAAAAACTGAAACTAAAAATTTGGATGTCTGGTTAATGGGACAACAAGAATTAATTCAAAGCTTTACAAGAAATTCTAGCTCTGATATTTCAATTATTGAAGGTGTAATGGGTTATTACGATGGTTTTGGTGGAAACTCAAATCTTGCAAGTACTCATCATGTTGCAACATTATTGAAATCTCCTGTAATCTTAATTCTTGATGCAAGTAAAACATCTCGTTCAATTGCCGCAACTGCATTAGGATTTACTAAATTTCATAAAAATTCAAGAATTTCAGGAATTATTTTAAATAAAATTGGAAGTAAAAAGCACGAAAATTTGTGTCGAAGTGCACTTGCTAGTCTAAAAATCCCAATAATTGGTGTCATACCAAAAAATCCATCAGTTAATTTGGAATCAAGACATTTAGGGTTAATTCCTGTAAGAGAACAAAAACAACTTCATAATAAAATTAAACAACTTTCAAAAGAAATTTCTGATTATCTTGACTTTGATCTAATTGAAAAAATTTGTAAAGCAACATCTTCTTTAGAAAAAATTAAACCTGTTAAACCAAAAAAACCAAAAATTTCTATTGCTATTGCTCTTGATAACTCATTTAATTTCTATTATCATGATAATATTGAAGCCTTAAGACGTGAAGGTGCAAAAATAAAATTTTTCAGTCCAATTAGTGATAAGAAAATACCAAATTGTGATTTGATTTATCTTGGAGGCGGGTTTCCTGAAATTTTAGCATCATCTTTAGAAAAGAACTCATCGATGAAGAAATCTATCAAAAATAATGCTGAAGATGGAACGCCAATTTATGCTGAATGTGGAGGTCTCATGTATCTAACAAATTCTATTACGTATGGACATAAAAAATCAAAAATGGTGGGATTGTTTGATGTAGATACTATGATGACAAAAAAAATGACATTGAATTATACTGAAGGAAAAATTAATTCAAATTGTTTAATATCTAAACCCCGTAACTTTCGTGCGCATGAATTTCATTACTCAAAAATAATTAATGTACCAAAAGACTCAAAATTTCTTTATGATCTAAAAATTGGTGAGGGTATATCTTCACATAAGGATGCATTAACTGAATATAATACTGTGGCATCATACTGTCATCTTTATTTTGATAGTGCAAAATTTGCTTCAAATTTAATTAAAAATACTTTTGAGATTTAGTTAATTCCTTGTCTTAACAATTTGTATAATGCATTAATTATTGCAGATGCACAAGGACTGCCTCCTTTACGACCAATATTTGTAATAAATGGAATATCAGTTTTGGATAATTCATCTTTTGATTCAACTGCAGAAACAAAACCTACTGGTATGCCTACTACTAGTGCTGGTTTTACTAATCCTTCTCTAACCATTTCCATTACTTCTAAAAGTGCAGTTGGCGCATTACCTACAACAACAACTCCTCCATCAATTTCTTTTTCAGCTACTCTCATAGACATTTGTGCTCTTGTTTTTCCTGCTTTTTTTGCAGATTCCATTAAGGATGGATCTGAAATATTACAAATCAAGTTATTTCCAAAATCTTTTGGATTTTGTTTATTCATTAATCCGATAACTCCATTTACATCTGTAACAATACTGCATCCATTTTTCAGTGCATTAATTCCATTTGAAATTGCATCCTTATGAAATAGTAATTTATTTTCTCGGGCAAAATCAAAATCTGCAGTTGAATGAATTATTCTTCTAACAATTGGCCATTCCATCTCGTTAAATGTATGTGAACCAATTTCACTTTCAATGATCTGCATACTTTCATCTTCTATCTCTTGTCCTTTCCTAGTTTGCATTTTCTACCTCTCTTGCTCTTTCTAAAATTAAATCAATCATCTTCTCATCTGTACCCAAGTGTTTAGTAACAAATACTTTGTTTAAATTTGCATTATCTAAAGCTGGTAAAAGATCATTGTTAACATCTATTTTCACATGGGCACCTTCGTGTAAAAAGTAAAAAACAATAATCAAAACTTCTGGATTATTTTTTTTACATGCTTGTATTCCTTCTTCTATTGTAGGTCCTTCAATTTCCAAATAACACCTACTCACATTTCTATAAGATGGCTTTAGCTCATCTACGACATAATCAATTGATATTCCTGAATTTGGATCTTTACTTCCATGTCCAATAATTAGAACATCCACGTTTTCTTTTGGTGTGTCAATTGAATTCTCTTTTAATGTGGTAGTTACTCTATTATCGACTAATTCTACTAATTTTTTATGCATAGTCATTGGTTTTGTAACTAGAAATTTGATCTTTGTATCTTTTTGATATTTCATTGCATCTGCTACTGCAATTTTCACTTTTCTTCCTGGATACAGGAAATATGGAACAATTGTCATTTGTTCCACGTCTTTTTTTAAACACGTATCCATTCCATCTTCAATGAATGGAGGAACAACTTCTAAAAAGCAAAATTCTGTAAAATCATAATTTCCTTTTTCTTTTACTTTTTCACAAATCATTTCGAGCTCTTCTCCAGCTTCTCTTTCTCTACTTCCTCTATCGATTATCATTAATCCTCTTTTCATTTTATTATCCTCGCTATGGCTACTGTAAGATTAGGAGGGAATTTTTGTTTTTCAACTATCAATTCACCTTGTGATGATTTTATTGCAGCAGCTTCAGACACACTTGCTGTTCCTTCAAATGCTTGAACTGTTTTTGAAGGATTTGGTGCACTAATTGTTGCTAATTCTTCTCTATCTATGTATTCTACTGGTATGTTCATCTCTTTTCCCAATTCAATTAATCCTATGACATCTTTGTCTTTTTTAATAGATACAAACCTAGCTATTTTATTTTGTTTTAATCCATATTTTTCCAATGTTTCATTTACTCCATTCAAAATAGTTTCTTTAGGTGTATCCCAATGCAATCCTATTCCTATTACTAAATCTGGAACTCTATACACGACAGAATTTTTTAACACGTCTTCATCTTTTATTTCATCGTTTGTAATGATCAAATATCCTTTTGAATCTGAATTCTTCAAATCTAGTACATTTGAAAAAAATGTAATGTTTTCTGGCATCTTTCCTTTCCACCATTCTTTTTGCCCTGCATTTTGAAAAACTCCAATCTGTTCTTTATTGACCATAAATGCACTAATTCTAGTTACATTACTATCATCATGAATCTTCCAACCAAATTCTTTTCCAACAAGGTCAACAGCTATAGTTTTGTTAACATCTGCTGCTGTTGTTATTACCGAAGTAGCTCCCATTTTTTCAGCAATCTCATTTGAAAGCTCATTTGCACCTCCTAAATGTCCTGACAACACACTGATGACAAAATTTGCATTATCATCAATTACAATTACTGCAGGATCTGTTTTCTTATCTTTGATATGGGGTGCAAGTAATCTGATTACTGCGCCTAAAGAAAATAAACAAATTATTCCATCATTTTCTTTGAACAAATTGACAATTTTTTGGGTAGTTGATTCATCATACCATTGAATTTTTTCATTATTATCTGAAAATTTTATTGGTGCAAATATCTCAAAATCTGAAAAATATCCTTTTAATTTTAAACCTATTTCTATTCCATTTTTTGTGATTGCTAAAACAGCTATTTTCTTCATAATATTAAAAATTCTGAATTAATTAAATGCCTTACTATATTTCTAAAGTGTCTCTATATCCATTTTTGTTCTGGATAACACTTTACCATCAAAATCAAATAATATTACTTCAACTGGAATCTTTCCTTCTGAATGTTGCATCATTTGTTTACATGTTTCATTTGTAATTTGATCAAAAAATCCATCTACTTTGTCTTCCATAATGATCTCTTGAACATTCCTAGCAGTATTTGCACCTAGAATTTTACTAATAGTCTCTGATTTTGCATTACATCTTTTTGCAAGTTCAGAAAGAAATCTCATGTCTACTTTACCACCTTTTACGTGAGTCTGTTTCACACCTGCTGCCATTTTTGCTAATTTACCAATAAATCCTGCAACATATGCTTTTTTCAATTCTTTTCTTGCACATTGTTTAATTGTATAACCTGAAAAATCTCCCATTTGAATAAATGAATGATCTGGTAATTCTATAATCTCTCTTGCAAAGTCTTCACTTCTTCCTCCAGTTGTTAAAACAACATAGTCATCATTCATAGAACTTACAACCGCAATCTGTTGTCGTATTGCAGCGGCAAACGATGCAGTTGAATATGGAATTACAATTCCACTTGTTCCTAGAATAGAAATTCCCCCCATTATTCCAATTCTTGGATTATCAGTTTTTGTTCCAAGTTCTTTTCCTTTAGGTACTGAAACTGTAACCTTAATTCCATTTTTTTCAAGTAGTTCATTACCAACTTCTTTTACATTTTCTAAAATCATTTTTTTTGGCGTAGGATTTATTGCAGCACTACCTATTTCCAATCCTAATCCTGGTTTGGTAACTCGTCCGACACCCTCTCCTCCATCAATTTCTATCTCACCAATTTTATCTGTTAATTCTACATCTACAAAAATTTCTGCACCATGTGTAACATCCGGATCATCTCCACCATCTTTTATTACAGAACATTTTGCTGAATTTTTTGTAAATTGGCATGAGTTAATTTGAATATCTAATCTTGTACGTTTTGGCAATATGATATCTATTTTTTCAATTTCCTTTTGATTAATTATTGATAAAACTCCTGCCTTTGACGATGCTGTAGCACAACTTCCCGTTGTAAATCCTGTACGTAATTTTTTTTTATTTTCAGTATTTGTATCCACGGAAAATTTTTAATTTTTTATGTAATAACTTTTGTTAAAAATGGAGAATTTCATTGAGAATAATCCATAATGTAACAACACCTAATCCCCCATAAAGTAACAAATGCGTTGTTTTTTGTGATATCGGTTTTTCTCTATTATGTGTCTCTTGATTAAAATCTCCTCCAAATTGTTGATTTTCCCGTCTCAATTCCTCAAAACTAAATCTCATTTCATCTCCCATTTTTTCTCCTTGCGCTTTCCAAAAATTTTGATAATCTTCTCCTGAAACTTGTTCATCCTTGTTTGATTGATTTTTTCTATGAGATTTTAGATATTGATATGCTTCTGTTATTTCTTTGAATTTTTTTCCAGAATTACTTTCTGGGTTTTTATCTGGATGATACTTTAATGATAATTTTCTATACGCTTGCTTAATCTCTTTATGACTAGAATCTTTGGTCACTCCTAAAATTTCCCTGCATTCTTCCGCATTTTTACTGAACTTGACATGGATCTTTGTTGTCATGTATATTCTCTGGATATCTTTAAAATAAAATATTTTATCATTTTAGTATGAATAAACAACTTACCGATCATGTGGTTATATCTGGTGCTCGAGGTTTTGTGGGGAAAAATCTAAAAAAATTTCTTGCTAAAAACAATATACATACTATTCCAATTTCTCGTCAAAATTTTAAAAACAGTAAATTTCCATCATTAAAAAAAGCATCTCATTTTATTCATCTTGCAGGAGTTGGTTCTGAATCAGTTGATCAGGACTCATTTGTAAAAGTCAATGTTGAATTAACTAAAACTGTGATAAGTCTCTGTAAAAAGAATAATATCAAAAACATTTTTTATTTTAGCGGTCTTGGTGTTTCTAAAAACTCACGTTCATCTTATTTTATTTCTAAATTTAATGCTGAACAATTAATTAAAAAATCTGGTCTTAGATATACAATATTTCGACCTTCTTATATTCTTGGCAGTGATGATTATCTTACAAAAAACATCTCAAAACAAATACTGAAAAAACAAATTCTCATACCTGGTTCTGGAAAATTTCTTCTCCAACCAATTTCTATTGATGATGTTTGTAAGTGTATAACAGTAGGATTACATTCATCAAAATTTTCAAATAAAATAATTGATTTGGTAGGACCGCGAAAAATAACCTTTCAAAAATTAGTCACGAAATCTGTATCTTCTAAAATAAAAATTAAAAAAATAAATCTTGAATCAGCATATAAAAGTGCACTAAATGATATTAGTTTTGCA
Organism: Candidatus Nitrosopelagicus brevis; assembly: GCF_000812185.1. NCBI lineage: Archaea > Thermoproteati > Nitrososphaerota > Candidatus Nitrosopelagicus > Candidatus Nitrosopelagicus brevis. Next base: position 78,093 of record NZ_CP007026.1, read on the forward strand.
TACGGCGTTGAGGATCTTAACATACTAGTTGGTAATTATGTTGGAAATCATAAAAAATTACAAAATTTATGTAATTTCAAATTTCAAAAAATTGAATCATTAAATGCCTGATTCTTCTTTTAATTTCTGAGCCTTATCTGTTTTTTCCCAGTTAAATTCTGGCTCATTTCTACCAAAATGACCGTATGCTGCAGTTTTTTTGTAAATTGGCCTTTTCAAATCCAGCTGTTCTACAATTCCTGCTGGTCTCATATCGAAATTATTATTCACCAACTCTTCGATTTTATCCTCTGAAATTTTATTTGTACCAAATGTATTTACCATTAAAGAAACTGGTTCTGCAACTCCGATTGCATATGCAACTTGTACTTCACATCTGTCGGCTAAACCTGCAGCAACAATATTTTTTGCAACATATCTGCACATGTAACATGCTGATCTATCTACTTTTGATGGATCTTTTCCTGAAAATGCTCCGCCACCATGTCGACCCATTCCTCCATAACTATCAACAATAATTTTTCTTCCAGTTAAACCAGCATCGCCATGTGGTCCACCAATCTCAAATTTACCGGTTGGGTTTACATGAATCTTAATGTTCTCATTCCAAAGATCTCCACAGACTGGTTTGATAACATGTTCAATTAATTGTGATGAAATCTCTTCGTTTGTTATTTCTGGGGAATGTTGTGTAGAAAGAACAATTGCTTCAATTGCTTTCGGTTTATCATCTTCATATCTGATTGATACCTGGGATTTTCCATCAGGTCTTGCCCATGGCAATTGATTATTTTTTCTAACATCTGTTAATTTTTTTGTTAATTTATGAGCCAAAAGGATTGGTAATGGCATTAGCTCTTCTGTTTCATTACTTGCATATCCAAACATTAAGCCTTGATCTCCTGCACCTTGTTCTTTTTCATCAGTTCCGGTGACTCCTTGAGAAATATGTGGGCTTTGCGGATCTAATTTTACCATTACTTCGCAAGAGTGTGAATCAAATTTCAAGTCTGGATTATCATAACCAATTTCTGTAATTGTTTTTCGGATAACACTTTCAATATCAAAACTTGCTTTTGATGTAACTTCTCCTGCAACACCTACAAAATCAGTTGTTGTCATAGTCTCTACTGCAACTCTTGAATTTGGATCACCTTTTAGATACTCATCTAAAATTGAATCTGATATCATATCACATACTTTGTCTGGATGACCTTCAGTAACAGATTCAGATGTAAATAGATAATTTTTTGTCATTTTTTAAAATTAGATTTCGTCTTCTAATTTTATGAATAGTACGTTATTGCCTCTTAGAATTGCTCTGGCAAATTTGCCTACTGTTTTACCATCAACTAATTCTTCAGCCTCGGTCATAATCAAATTCATGTAAGAATCAACATTTTTCATTTTACCTTTATACTCTACTTCATTTTTTAGTCTGACTATCACAGTTTTCTTTACATTCTTTTGTAAAGTTGTAAGTGGTCTTTTAGCAGCTGTAGTTTGTGACATAAATTTTCTCTTGTGATGAATCGATTTTATAGAGAATATAAAGTCTTGCTTAGATTATGAAGAACTTTTTATTTTTATTTTTATTACTTTCTATATGATATCTTCACAGATCGGTTCATTAGATAAAATTTTTTCAGGAGGACTACAAAATGGAATAATTACCGAAATCTCTGGTTTACGAGGAACTGGAAAAACTCAACTTGCATTACAATTTGCAATTGAACCATTAAGCAATAATAAAAAAATTTTATTCATTGATACCACTGTCGAATTCAGACCTGAAAGATTTCTTCAAATGTTACAATCTCGAAATCTTCCTGCATCATTACTTGAAAATTTACATGTTTCACGGGTTACTGATACTCATAAACAAATTGAAATTCTAAAAACTCTAGACAAAAATTATTTTTCGTTACTAATTATAGATAACATAACTGATTTATTTGCATTTGAGTATTCAAAAAAAGAACATCTAATTGAAAAAAATACTAATTTTGGTAATTATATGATTAATCTTTCTCAAATAACTCAATCAGAAGATATCCCAATCATAATCACAAATCAAATCTTTTCGCATGATGAAATAAATTATCAGCGAATGCATGCTCAACTTGAAAATTACATACATCAAAAAATCTATCTTGAAAAAATCAATAATAAAAACACCTGCACGATTTCATCACCATTTATTCAAAATACAAAATTTAATTATAAAATGACAGATTCTGGAATAGAAGAAACTGAATCTATTTAACATCGATTGAATAAATTACCATATGGCAGATATCTTTGATTCTATTTCAACCATTACTGTAATTTTGTTAGCATTAGGTATTGCTGGTGTGATGATTTATGAACGAACTAGAATTAGACAAGAAAAACAACAAGATACTTGATCCTACAATTTCAAAAAAATTCAAGTCTATTGGATTTGAAGAACTAACTGAAATTCAAAAAGAAGCAATTCCTGAAATTTTAGAAGAAAAAAATTGCCTGATTATTGCACCTACTGGATCTGGTAAAACTGAATGTGCAACGATACCAATATTTTCTAAATTAAAAACTAGAAAAGTTTCAAAAAAAATAAAAGCACTTTACATAACCCCATTACGAGCATTAAATCGAGATGTTTTCAAAAGAATAATCAATTATGCTGAGAATGAAAATTTAAAAATTGAAATTAGACATGGTGATACTTCTCAAGCAAATAGAAAACGAATTGCAGATAATCCCCCGGATATTTTGATTACAACACCTGAAACACTTGTAAATTTACTTTCACAGAAAAAACATCTAGATGCATTATCTGATTTAGAATGGGTAATTATTGATGAAGTACATGAATTACTTGCAAGTGAAAGAGGTTCTCAATTATGCCTTAGTCTTGAACGTTTACAAATCAAATCAAAAAATCAAATTCATAGAATAGGATTATCTGCAACAGTTGGTAATCCTGAAGAGGCTGGACGTTTTTTAGTTGGTACAGACAGAAAATTTCAATTAATACATGATACATCTCTAAGAAATTATGATGTAGATGTTGTATTTGTTGACGGTATAATGGATGATGTAGCAGTTAAAATTATTGAATATATCAAAAAAGAACAAATTACTTCACCTGTTTTATTATTTACAAATTCACGAGGCGAATCTGAGAGATTATCTTCTATTTTGAAACAAAAAACATCAATCAATGTTGAATTACATCATGGTTCTCTTTCAAGACAAGTTAGAGAAGAAACAGAAGACATGCTTCGAGATGGAAAATCTGGTATTGTTGTTTGTACATCATCATTAGAATTAGGACTTGATATTGGTTCTGTGGAATTAGTTATTCATTATGGATCACCACGGCAAGTTTCAAAATTCATGCAAAGAATTGGAAGAAGTAAACATGATCGAGGAGACTCTGCTAGAGGATTAATCATTACTGAAAATGCTGATGATGAGTTTGAAATTCAAGCAATAATTGAACGAATTAAGGAAGGATCAATTGAAGAACAAAAGATACATCATGGATCTTTGGATGTTCTTGCTCACCATTTAGTTGGATTGTCCATGCAAGTTGGAAATGTTCCTATTGAAGCTGCACTGAAATTAACAAAACTTGCATATCCATTTCGAGATATATCACTTGAGGAATTTTTTGATGTTTTAGAGATTCTTGCATTACGTGATTTAATAATTTTTAATGATGATAAAACTGAATACAAGAAAAATACTGCATTCTTTGCGACAAAATACCATTTTCAAAACCTGTCCACCATCCCAGATATTTTAAAATTCAAAGTTGTTGATACTATTGAAAATAAATTCATTGGTACACTAGACCAGAGATTTGTAGGTGATCTTGATAAGGACCAAATTTTTGTTTTACGTGGTTCTCAATGGAGAGTTTTAAACATAGATGAAAAATCATTCAAAATCAATGTTTTACCTATTAGATCTTCTCAAGAAATTCCAGTTCCCAAATGGGAAGGAGTAAACATACCTGTTGATTTTAAAACTGCTAACAAAGTTGGAGCTTTTAGAACCAAAGTTCAAAATGGTTCATTAAAAATGATGAACAATATTATTTCAAATCTAGATTTTCCCAAAGTACCTGATGAAAAAACAATTGTAATAGAATCACACCGCCTTCCACAAAAAAGTGTATTAATTTTACATTCCTGCTTTGGTACAAAAATAAATTCAACATTAAAAGTTATTTTAGAAACATTGTTAGATGCCTCATTAGCTTCTAGAGTTAAATCTAGCTCTGATGCTTATAGAATTCTTTTATCAGTTGAATCAAGATTTACAAAAAAACACATTACTGATGTTTTTCTTTCTGATTTTGATATTAATGAAATAATGTCTGTTGCATTAAAGGGAAAAAATGATGTAACTTGGAAAACATTCTGTGTTGGGAAGAAATTTGGTTTTTACGATAGAAGTGATGTTTATGTAAAAAATGAAATTCGATATGATTTTGAACGAAATATTGACACACCTCTTGTAAAAGAGGCATTTAGGGAATTATTTCATGAAAAATTTGATCTAGAAGGTACTCAAAGAATTATTGACCTAATTAAAGAAAATAAAATACAGGTTGAATGGGTTGATGTTGATAAATTTTCAAAACTAGCAGAACCGGTATTAGACCAAACCGTAATGTCATATACAAATCCTGCAAATATAGACAAAGAAATGTTATTGAAGGTAAAAACACGTCTTATGCAAACAAAACAACGACTAATTTGTGTTCGATGTGGGTTATGGCAACAAGTTATGACCCCAAATCAAACACATCCGCTCAGATGTAAATACTGTAAAGGCCAACAAATCACATGTACTTACGAATACGACCATGAACTTGTAAAAATAATACAAAAAAAACATCAAGGAAAAAAATTAACTCCTGACGAAAACAAAAATTTTCAAAAAGCATGGAAGGTTTCATCATTATTATCTAGTTTTGGAAAGACAGCTTTGATAGTTATGGCTGCTTATGGTGTTGGTCCTGATACTGGAGCCCGAATTTTAAAAAATAGGGTAGAAGGTGATGATGATTATTTAATAAAACAAATAATCATTGCAGAGAAAACCTACACATTGACAAGAGGATTTTGGAAAGACTAGTTTTTCTTTATTATCTTTGAATAAGGTGTTAACACTAAATCTAATTTACCTTCTAACCCTGGTCGTGCATTAACACCTAAAATTGTAATTATATCTCCCAGTGTGTAACTATCCATCAAGTCTGCTTGTTGCCTCCATCCTTTAATCCAAACTTGCCCACTATCATCTTCAACAAACATTTCAGACAATTGTATATTTTCTCCACTTTTGGTTTGAATGTCTTTTCGTTCAGGTGCTTTTAGAACAATTGCTTCGACTGAATAATCATTACCTTCACTAACCTCTGTAATTTTTGTTCTAATCTCTGCAACAGTTGGAACAGTTTCATCATCAATTTTTCTAACAAATGAATCTTGATCAATTTGTATCGTGTTTCCAAAAATCTTTGACGGCATACATTCTAAAATATCGTCTTTAGCAAAACTGCCTATTGTATTTGCAACATCTGTAATTCTAACCAATTTCTTTGATTTGTCTATGGCTAAACCTGTTGTGTTTCCAGCTTGATCCTTTTCAATTGCTAACAATCTTACTATTGTTGGTTGAATCTCTGTATCTCCTTCTACATTGATTATTGTTGCATCATTTCCATGAATTTCTAAACCTTGCATTCCAGTTTTTGTTCTTACTCCAAACAACTTGACTTTGGCATCTTGACCTATCACTTTTGGAAGAATTGATTCATCTTTTCCCCAGAGAACTACATTGACCAAATTCTTATTTTCTCCTTTCAATCTAAACTTCAAGGCTTTTGAAGGTTGACCTTTTGAATTTGTAAACTCAAGTAAACTCATTGCACTACCTAATGTTCCTGAAACAATCAAGTCTCTTTGATCATCCTTAATCTCGCTTACATCTGTAATTTTTGAATCAATTGAGACAATATCACTTTCTGATTGTGATGTTTCTATTGATGCACCTGAACCAATGTTTATTGTAGGTGCTCCGGTTAAATCAGATTTTACATATGCCTTGATGATTTTAATTAAATCTCCTGGTTTCAATTCTTCTAATCCAGGGAGATTTGCTTTTTCATCCCAAAGCTTTACACTTGCAGTTGAGTTATTATCATAAACCGTAATTGTCCTTAAAGAAAATGAAGAACCATCTTTTTTTGTAAACTGTTTTGTAGGAGAAATATTCAATACACGACTTTCTAAAGTTACTTCTTTTGCCCCAATGTAGAGGTCCTTTATAGCTACTTCTGCATTTTGTGTTTGTTCTAGTGATACGCCTAAATCTGCTGCAACTAGGAAAATCGCTCCTTGGTCTGTTAGGTATCCTGCGCCCACTTTTTCTTTCTTCTCGTTAATTCTCTCTTCAATTACCGATCTTGATAATTCAGGAACTTTTTCCAATAATTTTGATATTAATTCTTCAAATTCAGACAATTACAATCATCACAAAGAGATTGTTAATAAAATTATCATTAAATACATTAGTAGTTCGTTTAAAGATCTACTGTGCTCTGTATTGAAACTAGCAATCTAACAAAAAAATATGGTTCATCATTGGCAGTTGATGGAATAAGTCTTGAAATTAAATCCGGTCAAGTTTTTGGATTTTTAGGTCCAAACGGTGCAGGAAAATCTACAGTTATCAAACTTCTAACTACTCTTATGCCTCCAACTAAGGGAAAATTATCTGTTTTAGGAATAGATGCAGCAAAATCTCCATTAGAAATACGAAGAAAAATTGGTGTTGTTTTGCAACAACCTAGCTATGAAATGACATTATCTGTTGAAAATTCACTAGACAAGTATGGAATGATGTGGGATGTTGACAAAAAAACAAGAAAACAACGAACTGAGGAATTACTAACTTCATTTGGTCTACAAGATATCAGAAAAAAGAAAAATGATGATCTATCAATTGGTCAACGAAGAAGAGTTCAGGTAGCCAGAGAATTTATGCATGATATGGAATTATTATTCTTAGATGAACCAACTGTTGGTTTAGACCCTAGCGCAAGAAGAGATCTACTTGATTTTCTCAAAAAACAAGTTCAAAAAACTGGTTTAACCATATTTTATACAACACATGTACTTTCTGAAGCAGAATATCTTTGTGATAATATTGCAATCATAAACAAAGGAAAAATCTTAGCTGTTGATTCACCAAATGAATTAAAAAATAGATTTGGACGTGAAAAAACTATTAAAATTAATCTCACAAAAACCTCTAATTCGATAACTGATTTACTTTCAGGCATACCTGATTGTAAAATTGAACTTGAACCTGAACCAACTATAACCATCAATTCATCAAATTCAGAAGTTGTACTGATGAACGTTTTGAAAATTCTAAATCAAAATAATATAACAATTAATGATCTTTCTGCAATTCCTACGAATTTGGAAGAAATATTTCTTAAAGTTGTGAGTGATTCTAATGAACCCAATAATTAGACTCGTTTATAGAAATCTAACAATTTCTATTAATCCTGGTTTTATAATTTGGCAAATTCTATTTCCGTTAATCTACATATTTGTTGCCGGATTTGCATATACCTCCTTAATAGAAAATGTTCCATTTGGAAATAAAGATCTTAGTTATCCTGCATTTCTAGCATCTGGTATGATAGGATTCAACATAATGAATAGTACATTGATTTCTGGGATAATTATCTGGAATGATAGAAGACATGGTATGTTTGAACAAATTATGTCTGGTCCATACACACGTTCTGATTACATACTAAGTAATATTGTTACAATTGGAATCATTGGCTTAGTCAGTGCTGGTTTAATCACAGCTGTTGGGTATCCTGTATTTTTTGAATCAGTTGACTTTTCTATCGTTACCATTCCTCTGCTAATATTTGCATCAGTGGTTGGTGCAATTTTATTTGGATCAATTGCATCTATAATCTCAACAAGATTACGTTCAAGTGAAGGATTTAATGTAATCATTAACACAGTCTTTCTATTTTTTGCATTTGCAAGTACCGCATTTTATCCTGCACAAGGTGCACCACAACCGCTTGCAACTGCATTTTACATTAATCCACTTTCTTATCTTGTAGATATCGTACGAGCTGGAATATTTGGACAAATTACTGATTTCGTAATTATGGAAATGATATTTCTGATCGTCTTAGCCTCAGTCTTGTTTGTCATTGCAACGAAATTATTGACAAAATTAGATTTTTAAAAATAGTATAGCCCAGCCCGGACTCGAACCGAGGTCAAAGGCTCCAAGGGCCCCTATGCTTGCCGCTACACTACTGGGCTTCTAAATAAAAAATAATTTACCCCTATAATATTATTTTATAATGTCCTTATTGTTTTTAAAAGAACTTGATATGGGTCTTCAAATGATGCAACTAGTTTTCTAGCATTCTGCTTTCTTTTATTAATAATATTGATATTATTTAATGATTGAAAAACTTCTTTTGAGATCCTATTTGGACTTTCACTTCGAATAATTATTTTATTTTTTACTAGAAATTCTTCAATTCTATTTGGCACTGAATTCATTGAAATAGTTGGAATTCCTAATAATCCTGCTTCTGCAGTCATTGTACCTCCTGACCCGACAAAGCAATTTACACTGTCCAACAAACCCTTTCCACTAACTGGTTTTGAAAAAATAAAGACATCTTTTCCAAAAACTCTCTTTACTTCATTACTCTGTTCTTTGTATCTTGATAAAACAATTTTTTTCTCATCAGGAAACTTTTCAATAATTTTCTCAATAATTTTTATGGTTTTACTTTCTTTCTTAATGTATGCAGCCTCAGATTCTTCAGGACGAATTAAGATAGTTTTTTTAACATTTGATTTTCTTTTCCTTGTTTTTCTATAATTTTTTATTATTACACCTGCATCGATTGCTCTATACTGTATGATGTTTCTTGAGTTTATTCCAAATTCTTTAAAATCTTTCTTTGGAATTATCCATGGTGTTAATAATTTCGTTACATAAGGAAGTGATAATTTCATTACTGCTTTGGCTTGCGGTGAATCAGAAAATGCAATATGTGGAATTCCCAAACCAAATGCAATCCTGGATGCTTCTGGAGAACAAAAACTAATGAGTAAATCTGGTCTATTTGTCTCAATTTTCTTCGTCAATAATTCAGTTCGTTTCAAACTTGCAAGTAATTTGTCTACGCTATCTTTCCCTCCATGTTTTCCAATGATAATTGGATTTATTGAACCAAATTTTCTGATTCCATTTACTTGATCATATTTCCTAGAAGTTGAAACAATTTTGTGTTGTTTTCTAAGTTTTTGTATAAAATATTCAAAAAACAAGTATTGTTTTGGTGTTAGAATGTCAAACCAGATCTTCAAGTATTACCACTTAATGGATAACTGCAATAAGTATTTCTTAGTCTTGATATTATAGTCCTTAATGGCAACAAAAGTTGTAATTTATGGATTAAGTACTGAAGGTTATTCTCTTGCATGTCAAATTGCTCTAAATGGTGGTGATGTTCAAATCATTGATGAATCTACTCCATCAGCAATATCTATAAAACAAGATATTGCAAAATCATATCCTTCTGTTCAAGCATTAAAAGACGATGAACCGTTACTTGCTATGACTTCAATTGATGCAGCAATATCTAAAGCACAAGTACTAGTCTTTGCACCACGAATTAGGAAAACTGGTCAAGATATCAAAATTGAGATAAATTCAAAATTCAAAGATGCTGTTTCAAATATAAAAAAAGGCTGTAATGTTGTTTATGGATTAGGCACTGGCTTTGGTGGAAATTCTGAAAATATTTCATTATTAGAGCATGTCACTGGGTTGAAGGTAGGAAAAAATATTTCATATTACTATTATCCTTTATCAAAAGAATCCACAATAAAACCGTACATTGGTTCATCAAATTCAAAAGAAAATGAAACTTTAAAAAAATTATTAACTAATGAAAAAAAATTCAATTTCTTATCATTAAATTCAGCAGAATATTTTCATGCTATAGATATCTTAAAACAATTTTCTAGTCAAACAAGCATACTTGAAGTTTGTAAATTTGCAAAGGATTCTGTAACTAAATCCGACTTAAACTCAGAAAAATTAGGAGAACTCTATCTTGATGATTTTATTGATGGTTTGTTTGATTTAAGATCTTTAAGCAGTTCATTTGAAGGTGCAAGTAGCTTAATGTATCTAATTAATGGTAGTATGAAAGGATTGGATGGTTATATCAAAAGATTAATTGATGAAACCAGATTAATCCTAAAGAAAAATGAATTAAAAGCAAGCAGAACAAAAATTTTACTCTTATGGACTTTAGATCAACATGAAATGAAGGGAGAAAAAATTGAAAAGCTCTTGGAATTAGAAACTAAACTAAAAGATTACATCGGTGATGTTGAATCAATCAGTCAACCCGTAGATATTTTCCAAAATGATAAAACTACAATTATTGTTGTTTGTTCAAAACGTGATTTTGATTATATTATGAAAAATAATAAGGATGATGAACTAATTATACTGAAAGCTAACCCATTATGTCAATTAATATCACAAAAATAATATGTTCAAAAATTAAGTGAACTATATGTCAGAAAATGAAGACCCAACCAATGAAGAAAATAATGAATTGATCGATAATCCTGGGAAAACAGATGATCAAACAAAGAAATTAGAAGAAGAAAATTCTGATTTAAAAGACAAGTGGCAACGTGCATTAGCAGACTATCAAAATTTAGAAAGACGGACACAAGTTGAAATATCTCAAAGAGTTTCTAGTAAAACTAACGATCTTCTTCTAAATTTTATTAACATCTATGAAGATTTTGTTCGTGCTGAAAATTCTTTGTCTAAAGAAAAAATTGATACTTCTGGAATAATTGCTGTGATAAAAAATATGGAAAATCTTTTAGCTGAAAATAACATTAAACCAATAGATGCCATTGGTGAAATCTTTGATCCACAATTACATGAGGCTGTTTCTATGGTTGTAGATGATACTCTTGATGAAGGAACAATCACTCAAGAGGTATCAAAAGGGTACATTTCTGGCAAAGCTATTTTAAAACCATCTAAGGTTATTGTATCAAAGAAATAAAATTAAAGAATGTGAAAATATGGCTGAAAAAATTATTGGTATTGATTTAGGAACAAGTAACTCCGCTGCTTCTGTAATGCAGGGTGGAAAACCAACATTGATTCCTGCAGCAGAGGGTACAACGGTAGCTGGCAAAGCATTTCCATCTGTTGTAGCATTTTCAAAAGATGGTGAGCTTTTAGTTGGTGAACCTGCACGAAGACAAGCAGTAACAAATCCTGATAATACTATACGTGAGGCAAAACGAAAGATGGGTGAGGACTTCCTGTATAAAATACAAGGAAAAGAGTACAAACCTCAACAAATCTCTGCATTCATACTCCAAAAAATTAAACGTGACGCTGAAGCATTTACCGGCGACACAATCAACAAAGCAGTAATTACTGTACCTGCTTATTTCAATGACAATCAAAGACAGGCTACAAAAGATGCTGGAACAATTGCTGGATTAGAAGTTGTAAGAATTATCAATGAACCAACTGCTGCTTCATTAGCATTTGGAATAGACAAATCTAAAGAAGATATGAAAATATTGGTCTTTGATTTTGGTGGAGGTACTCTTGATGTTACAATCATGGAGATGGGAGGTGGTGTATTTGAGGTAATGAGTACATCTGGTGATACTAAATTAGGTGGTGCAGATATGGATCAAGCTCTAATTGATTATGTTATTGATGAATTCAGAAAAAAGGAAGGAATTGATCTATCTAGTGATAGCACGGCAGTTACTAGAATTAAAGAAGGTGCAGAAAAAGCAAAAATTGAATTATCAACTGTAATGGAAACTGAAGTAAATCTTCCATTTATTGCACAAGACCCATCTGGTGCAAAAAATCTTGAAGTAAAAATTACAAGAGCAAAACTAGAAGATCTAGTTAATCCAATTGTTCAACGATGTAAATCATCTATAGACAAAGCATTAGAAGATGCAAAACTTTCTGCATCTGATATTACAAAGATTGTTTTGATTGGTGGCCCAACAAGAATGCCAATCGTCAAAAAATTTGTTAGTGATACTGTTGGAAAAGAGGCTGAATCCGGAGTTGATCCAATGGAGGCTGTAGCATTTGGTGCTGCAGTTCAAGCAGGAATCATTGCAGGAGATGTAACTAGTGATATTGTTCTACTTGATGTTACTCCTTTGACTCTAGGAATTGAAACATTGGGTGGTGTTAGAGAACCAATTATTGAAAGAAATACAACTATTCCAACTTCTAAAGATAAAACATTCACAACTGCTGCAGATAGTCAAACTGCAGTAACTATCAATGTTGTCCAAGGTGAACGACCAATGGTTGCTGATAATGTATCATTAGGCAGTTTCAATCTAACTGATATTCCACCTGCACCAAGAGGTGTACCTCAAATTAATGTAAAATTTGACATTGATGCAAATGGCATCCTAAATGTAACTGCAAAAGATATGGGTACGGGCAAAGATGCTAAAATTACTATTCAATCTACAACAAAAATGTCAGATGATGAAATTAAAAAAATGCAAGAAGATGCAGAAGGTCATGCTGAAGAAGATAAAAAGAAGAAAGAAGCAGTTGATATTAAAAATGAAGCTGAAAGTTTCATCTATACTACTGAAAAACTAGTCAGTCAAGATCTTAAAGACAAAATTCCACAAGAAAAAGGAATTCAAATTACAGATGCAATAAAGGAATTAAAAGATTCATTAACACAAGATACTGAACAAATCAAACAAAAACTTGAAGCACTAAAGACAATTGTAAATGAAGTAACAACTGAATTGTACAAAAATGCATCACCTCCACCTGGAGAACAACAATCTGGAGAACAACAATCTGGAGAACAACAATCTGGAGAACAACAATCTTACGCTAATGAACAACAATCTGAAGAACAAAAATCTGATTCTGAACAGAAATCAGAAAATAAATCAAATTAGTTAATTAATCCTTGATTTAGGTGATTAACTATGAGTGCAAAACGTGATTATTATGAAGTTTTAGGAGTTAACAAATCATCATCTCCTGATGAAGTTAAATCTCAATACAGGAAATTAGCTCTAAAATTTCATCCTGATAGGAACAAATCTCCTGATGCACAAGAGCATTTTAAGGAAATTTCTGAAGCATACGCTGTTCTTTCAGATTCTGGTAAACGTGATTTGTATGATAAACATGGACACGAAGGTGTAGATGGAAGATACTCTCAAGAAGATCTCTTTAGAGGTGCAGGCGGTAATTTCAATGATATTTTTGATAATTTATTCGGTGGCCAGGGAGGACGTGGAGGCGGTGGATTTGGATCTGTTTTTGAAAATCTATTTGGTGGAGGCGGCAGATTCAGTCGTTCACGTGGAAATGATCTTTTGCATGAATGCTATATCACCTTGGAAGATGTATTACATGGAAAACAAATCGAACTTGATCTCAAAAAATTTGTAGATTGTCCTGATTGTAATGGTACTGGATGCAAACCTGGTAGCTCAAAATCAACCTGCAAAGATTGTGGTGGTTATGGCCAAGTTCGAGTCCGAAGAAATATGGGTGGAATGATATTAGAATCTGCTCAACCTTGTGGAAAATGTCAGGGAAGTGGAGAAATCTTTGATGATCCATGTAAAAAATGTCAGAGAGGAAAAGTAAAAGGAACAAAACACTTGTCATTCAATCTTCCATCAGGAATTGACAATGGTGATTATGTAATTCAAGGTGAAGGGGAATCAATTCCAGATGGTGATAATGGTGATCTTATAGTACGTGTACGAGTTGAACCTCATAAACTGTATAGACGTGATGGCGTTGATCTATATTGTGATGCACGAATTTCAATGGTTGATGCAACTTTGGGTACTGAAATTGATGTAAAAACACTTGAAAAAACACAAAAATTAAAAATTGAATCTGGAACTCAGCCAAACTCAATTCTAAAAATTAAATCTCAAGGATTACCTAGCCAAAATTCTAACAGACGTGGAGATCTTTTTGTTCACGTTGTAATAGAAATCCCAAAAAAATTATCAAAACAACAAAAATCGTTGTTAGATGAATTCCAAAATTCAGACTAATCGTTTTTTGATAATCTGATTGACAGATCATGTCCTTGTTTTATTTCCTGTTCATACAGTTTTTTAACAATCTCTCCAATCTTTTGTTCAGTAAAATACTCTTGATTATACCTACCTAGAACTTCTTTATCCTTATCCAAAATTACTTCCCAATATGGCATGAATTTGGATAATTTTCTCTCTCATTTCAACATTTTGTGAATAACGAACTTTTTTTGGGAATCTTAATTTTTCATGCGGGAGTCGCCCAGCCTGGTCAACGGCGTAAGGTTCAGATCCTTATCTCTTAGGAGTTCGTGGGTTCAAATCCCACTTTCCGCATAAATAATTTCATATCATTATGAACAACTTTAAAACACTGTAGTTTGCCTATTTTCCATGGCAAAAGTAACCCGTGTTGGTGGTAGAGGTACAACTCGTAGAAAGACTGACACTAGTAAGAAATCAACATTCTCTGGAGATTCTTATAAAGAATATCAGGAAGCCAAAAAGAAAGCAGCTGGTAATCGTAGTGTTGGAACTGGTCGTGGTACCGGAAAACGAAAATTATCATCAACTCCAGCAACAAAGAAAGTATCTACTAAAGGCAGAACACGCTCAACTGGTAGAGGTACTGGTAGTAGAAAGACAAAAAGTTAATCCCCTTAACTTATTCTCTTTTATTCATCTACTGGTATTTTTTTAATTTAGAAAATTCTGAATTTTTGCTTTCAGTTTTTCATTGATAATCTTGCCTGATGCTTTACCTCTAACTTCTTTCATTGCGATTCCCATTAAACCACTTAATGCACGTGACTGTTCCTCTTTCACTTTATTCATATTCTTTTGAATTATATCGTCTAGAATCTTATCTAACTCTTCATCAGTTAATTGAGTAATAGATGCCTTTTCTAGTGCTTGTAAAACATTATCTGCTTTTTTAGACATTATTTGTTCAAAAATTATTTCAATTGATTCTTTGTTTATTTTTTCTTCTCCTAACAATTCAAATGTTTTCATTATTTGTTCGTCATTAAGTAAGCTTGAATCTAAACCACTTCTCTCCAAATTTGTTATAGTTGAACATAATATAGATACAACAAAATTTGGTGAACTTTGTTTCTTTGAACATATTTGTTCAAAAATTTCAAAATATTCTGAATCAAAAATTTGCTCTGCTAACTGATTATTTATCTCATATTTACTTTCTAATTCTTTAATTGATGCTTCCCATGATTTCGGAATATTAGATACTGCCTCTGATAATTCTTTTTCAGAAACTTTGACTGTAGGGATATCTGTTTCTGGGTACATTCTTGATGCACCTGGTCTTGGTCTTAGAAAAATAGTATCTCCATTTTGAGTTGCAGCTCTGGTTTCTGCAGGTGGTCCCTCTTTTGCAAGCTCTATTCTATTAATTATAGAGTCAATTGCAAAACCAACTGATATTTTTTCACCTGCAATTATTAAAAATGCATCATCATTTTGAACATCTAATTTTTCAATCACTCGTTTGATATCTGTCTCTTCAATTCCATAATTTGGTAATTCATCGGAGTGAAAAACGCCACCGATACCAAAAAATCTCACTAATTGACCTATTTCCTTTCCCAATCTGATGTCTGAATATGGTTCAAAACCAAAAATTCCTTTTAATTTTTTAATTTTTATTCCAAAAATTTTTTCTTGTTTTTTAATTGATTTTTTAATAATTTTTGAATTACATTCTTGCATTATGTCTGTTATATCAAAAACATCTTCCTTTCTACTAATTTCTGTAAATCCAATTTGATTAATTTTATCAGAAATTAATTTTAATCCATGCTGTCTTTTTGCTTCAAATTCAATAATTTTTTCTAATTGATCAAGCTGCTGAACTCCTTTTACTTCAATAACGCCTCCTCCTTCAACAGAGATGTTTACATCCTGTCTGATCGTTCCAATTCCACGCATTACTTTTTTTGTAACTCGTAGTAATCTACCTAAAGTCAACGCAATATCTTTTACAAATTTTGGATCTCCTTCAACAGGATCTAACGCAATCTCGACTAAAGGAACTCCCAATCTATCTAAACTAAAGAATCTGTGATTTCCTTCATCTTTTACCAATTTTCCTGCATCTTCTTCAAGACAAATTGATTGAACACCCACTTTTTCTCCATTAACCTCAATGTGTCCACCTTGTGAAACAAGCATTGTTCTTTGAAATCCAGTTGTGTTTGATCCATCAATGACTGTTTTTCTCATTACATGTATTTCTGAAAAAATTTTTGATTCTAATGCCGAACTAATTAAAAGTGCAATTTTTTTTGCACTAATGTCTAATGAATGTGGTGGTTCTTCATCTTCGCATACTAAACAACTACTTCTTGGGTTTGCATAGTAAACTATTGTCTTTGATTTTGTACTTTCAAAAAGGGCTGCAGGATCAATTTTACCTAGTTCACTTTTTGCTGCTCTAAGTTTTCTTGAAAATTTTCTAGAAAATTCTTCTTCTTCTATTGGCGTACAGTCACAAAATAACTTTTTTTTTGTATCTAACTGTTGATGAATTTCAAGTCCAACCTTCAATCCAATATTTTTGATATCAACTTCACTCAAAACTAAACTCCGAAGCAATATTTCTCAACATTAATTCTTTGATCTCGTCTGCATTACTTGAATTTCCATACGCCCACATTGCTTTGACTAACGCTGTCTCTGGAATCATATTTTCAAGTGGAACAATTCCTAATTCTAGAAGATCTCTACCACTATCATAAACTGTCATACTTACACGTCCGTCGATACATTGTGATGTCATTCCTAGAAACAATCCTTGCTCTTTTGCATTTTTGATAACTTCATACATCGTGTTTCCAACATGACCCAAACCAGTTCCTTCAAAAATTATTGCACCAAATCCCAAATCAGCAAGATCTTTTATTTGTCTTGGATCATATCCTGGATGATATTTTACTAGAGCAACTTTAGAATCTAAATCTAATTTTGGTTCATATTTGTCACTTTTGAAAAATTCTTCATTCATATTTTTCAAAATTTTATCATCGGAAATTATGAATGCTGGATTCCCTCCGACAGTTTCAAATGCTCCTCGTTTACTTGTATGATTTTTTCTTACACGTGTTCCTTTATGGCATGCTATTGCATCATCATTCGAGTCATTATGCATTATAACATAGATTCCTTTTGTCTTAGATTCAGTAAGAAATTTTGTTGCTGTGATTAAATTTAATGCTGCATCTGATGATGGTCTGTCTGATGATCTTTGTGAACCAACCAGTGCAATTGGAATAGGAAATCCTGATAATGCAAATGATAGAAATGATGAAGTATAATGCATTGTATCTGTGCCATGTGCTATGATTATTCCTGTATAATCTGATTCAGCCATACTGTCAAGCTTTTTTGCAATTTCTAGCCAATGCTGTGGTTGTAAATTCTCTGAATATTCTGAAAATAATACTTCTGCATCAACATTAGCAATCTTTGCAATTTCTGGAACTGCTTCGTATAGTTCTGATGCTGATAGTGCCGGAGTAACTGCACCTGTTCTATAATCTACTTTACTTGCAATAGTTCCTCCAGTCGATAATAGTAAAATTTTTGGTAATTTCTCATCTTTTTCAATAGTTTCTGAACTCTCAATCTTTGATTGCCCTTCTCCGATTTTTTCTATTTTCTCAATCTTTTCAACTTCTATTCCTATATTGTATCCACTTTTCAATTTTAGAACAATATGATTTTCATCACCGCTTTCATATCTAGGCATCAAAATTCCAGAATACGTTAATTCCGATGTAACCTTTACTAAATCTCCAACCTTAATTTTATTCGAAATTAAGAAATCATGAATTTTGCCTTTGTACCCTTTATGTTCTGACATTTATGAAAATTAGTGGACAGGTATTTTATTAAAACTACCTGTAGTAGGATGCAACTAGTTTCTCATTCATCTTGAGATCTTTCTGTTCTCTAACTTTTCTAACTGCCTCTTCAAAGTGTTTCATTGTAACCTTGGCGTCTGTTGCTTTCTTTTCAATTTCATCTACAAACTTCTTTGTTTCTTCATCACTTAGATCCTTGTCTGGAATTGCATTATCCAAGTGTTCATGAACTACAAGTGAAACTGCTGTGTTTGCAATTGATGCAACATCGGCACTGCTCAATCCATCTGTTAATTCAGCAATCTTATCAAAGTCAATCTTATCAGGACTATTATTATCTGCAAGTGGTATGTCTTTTGAATGAATTTCTATTACCATCTTTCTACCATCTTTATCTGGTAATGGAATCTGGATGATTTTATCAAATCTGCCTGGTCTTAATAGTGCTGGATCAATCATGTCTGCTCTGTTAGTTGCAGCAAGGACTACTACACCGTGCATATTCTCCATGCCATCTAATTCTGTAAGTAATTGACTGACAACTCTTTCAGTAACTGCAGTTTCTCCACCTGCTCCTCTAATTGGTGCAATTGAATCAATTTCATCAAAGAAGATTACACAAGGTGCTGATTGTCTTGCTCTTTTGAAGATCTCTCTAATTCCTCTTTCTGATTCTCCGACCCATTTTGATAGAAGCTCTGGTCCTCTTACTGAAACAAAGTTTGCTTCACTTTCTGTTGCAACTGCCTTTGCCATCAATGTTTTACCTGTACCGCTTGGTCCATGTAACAAAATTCCTCTTGGCATTTTATGTCCTAATTTATCATAAAGACCTGGATATTTCATTGGCCATTCTACTGCTTCCATCAATTCTTTTTTCACTTCTCCAAGACCGCCTATTTCTTCCCATGATACATCAGGATTCTCAATGAATACTTCTCTCATTCCTGAAGGTGTTACTTCAACAAGTGCTTTCTTGAAATCATCTGCGTTTACAATTAATTTGTCTAATGTTTCTGGTGGAATTTTTTCTTCTTCTAAATTCAATTCTGGAAGCAATCTTCTAAGACATTTCATTGCTGCTTCTTTACACAAATATTCTAAATCTGCACCAACATAGCCATGACTTACTGCTGCAATCTTCTCAATCTTTACTGGCAATTGCTGTTCCTCATCAGCTAATGGCATGTTACGTGTGTGAATCTGCAAAATTTCTTGCCTACCTTTTTTATCTGGAACTTTGATTTCAATTTCTCTGTCAAATCTTCCTGGTCTTCTCAATGCAGGATCAATTGCATTTGGTCTGTTAGTTGCAGAAATTACAATTACTTTTCCTCTTGCTTCTAATCCATCCATTAATGATAACATTTGAGATACAACTCTTCTTTCTACTTCTCCAGTTACTTCTTCTCTCTTTGGTGCAATTGAATCAATTTCATCTACGAAAATAATTGATGGTGCTTTTTCTCTTGCCTCTTTAAAAATTTCTCTTAGACGAGCTTCACTTTCTCCATAAAACTTGCTCATAATTTCTGGTCCAGAAATACTAATGAAGTGTGCATTACTCTCGTTAGCAACAGCTTTTGCCAATAGTGTCTTTCCAGTTCCAGGAGGACCATAAAGTAAAACACCTTTTGGAGCTTCAATTCCTAATTTTTCAAATATCTCTGGGTGTCTTAATGGCAATTCAATCATTTCACGAACTTTCTTTATCTCATCTCTAATTCCACCAATGTCTTCGTATGTAACTTGAGGTACACCTCTTAGTGTCTCACCTTTTTCTGCAATGTGGAATGTTGTTTTTTGTGTAACTAGAACTGCATCTGCTGCTGGTGTAACTCCGATTACTTGGAAGGTTAATCTTCCTCCAAAGTATGGAACCATAACATTGTCTCCTTTAATCAAAGGTACACTTTCTAATGCATCTGCTAAATATCTCTCATCAATTGGTGGTATTGCCTCTAATGGTGCGACTACCACTTTTTCTGCTGGAACAGCTTTAATCTTTTTTACAGTAATTGTATCTCCAATTGCAATTCCTGAATTGTTTCTTCCTAATCCATCAATTCGGATAATTCCTTTACCTTCATCTGAAGGGTACAAAGGTAAACATTTTGCAACTGTACGTCTCTTTCCTTTTAGTTCAATAACATCACCAGTTGATGCATTTAGAGTATCCATAGAATCATAATCGATCCTTGCTACCCCTCTTCCAACATCTCTAGTATATGCTTCTAGAACTTTTAGAGACAATCCATTTTCACTCATATCTATACACTCTTCTTTCTTTTTTTATATATTTAGCGTATTATTCTATTGATCTACTCAAAACTGATCACAAGCTTAAAATCATGATTCTAGGCACAATCGTTTACTATGGGTAAAAGACCAGGTGTTCGTAGACGTGGCCGTGGAGGCATGCAATTCAGAGCTGCTGCTACTCAAAAGCTAAAACCTGCCAAATATCCAAGTTTTTCACTAGATGAAGAGCGTAAAGGAGAAATTATTGATCTAGTCCATGAATCTGGTCGTGATGTACCTCTATCAAAAGTAAGATTTGAAGATGGAGCGATCTCATTTATTCCTGCACCTTTAGGAACTAAAGTTGGTCAAAGAATCAGTTTTGGTCTAAATTCTGAAATTATCGATGGTAATGTAATTAGTATACAAAATATCCCTGACGGAACAATTGTTTGTAACGTTGAAAAACAATTTGGAGACGGTGGTTCTTTCATTAAAACAGCAGGTGCTGATGCAACAGTATTCTCTCATGCAGATGATGGAGTAATTCTGAAACTAGCATCTGGAAAATTCAAAAAACTTAATCCAAAAAATAGAGCAATGATTGGAACTCTAGCTGGTGGTGGTGTAGAAGACAGACCATTTATGCGTGCTGGAGTTAAAATGATGCGTTTCAAATCAAAAGGTCAGAAATATCCAATAGTCAGAGGTGTTGCTCAAGCAGCATATGTACATCCTCATGGTGGTGGACGTCACCAACACGTTGGACAATCATCTACAGTATCTCGTGATGCACCTCCAGGCGCTAAAGTTGGAAGTATTGCTGCAAAGAAAACTGGTAGAGCAAGAATTAAGGAAAGAAAACAATCTATCAAATAATAGTCTTAGAATCTATCTTTTAGAATGGTTCAAAAACGAATTCATATTTTTGTCACCGGTCGAGTGCAAGGTGTATTTTTTAGACAATCAACCAAGGTGATGGCTATTAAAAATAATGTAAAAGGTTGGGTTCGAAATCTTGATGATGGTCGTGTTGAGATTGTTGGAGAAGGTGAAATTCAAGATATTGAGAATTTAACACAATGGTGTAAAACTGGACCTGCAAATTCTAGAGTTGATGAATTTGAATTATCTGAAGAAAATGTTACTGATGAATTTGAAAACTTTGAAGTTAGATATTAGCGAATTGTTGTAAATGCATCTTTTAGTGTAGATTCTATCTCTGATAATTCCTGCTCTGGAGTGATCTCTAAAATTTTTGGTTCTAGTTTACGCTCTTTTTGAATTTTAATTATTATTGATGATTGAGTTGGTTCCAAATCTGCAAACCATCTAAAACTCATGGTTTTACAAAAAACTATTCTATGCATTCTTACATCTTCTATCACTTTCTCATCAAGTGACAAACAGTATGTTCGTAATTTATCAAACAATGGTTTTACAGGTTCAGGAATTTGTCTCTGAAAATCATCATAGGTTCTTCCAGTTCCAATTAGACCTTCCATACATACCATCCCTAAATTCATAATTTAATGTAGTAGTTCTGCTGGCTCCAGTCTAGGATGATAGTCCCATTTCAAGGCGTACAAGATCCCCCACGTAGACGAGGAAGCGTGGATGCTCCACCTTAGGATTGCTCCCTCCCGGACCTCATCCCTTTCGATAGTTCGGTCTTAGGAAAAATCCCTTCGGATTATCCTTGTCCTGCAACCACCCGCCTCGGCGTGAATTCATTTCCGCACACCAAGCGGGAGTTACCTTCCTAGAGATTTACCCAGCAGTTGCTGATCTCTGCATATAGCCGGTTTCAGAATAGGGCACGGCTGGCACCCTGATCCTCCCTACTACGTTAAGATAGAATAGAATCTCATATTTGAATTAGGATCGTTCTTTTTTCAAATCTGTAATCATATTACACACAGCACAAATCTTTCCTGTGCATTGATTTCCACAATTTGTACAAATTCGTTTTTCTTTGAAACTTGAATCTTTCATAACTTCTGAGATTTTGATAATTGAGCGATACATGTTGTTCTTTATTCCACTATGTTTGTCTTCTATGGAATTTAGAAATTCTCGAATCTCAGTTCGAATACCTTCATTCATGTGAGGACATGGTTCTGTTTGAAATGGCAAATTATTTGTAAATGCATAAAATACAATTTCAGATTCATAAATTTCTGCAAGTGGTTTTATTTTTCTAATTTGTTTTGAATCGCTTCCTGGACTCATCCAACCAATTTTGTTAGAATCCCCAGATAATGTGTTAATCAAAAATGTCTGTAATGAATCATCCAAGTTGTGACCTGTAGCAATTACATTTGCTCCTAGTTCTTCTGCAGCATGATCTAAGGCTCTTCTTCTAAAAATACCACAAATTGAACAAGACGTAGTTTTTTCTTCATCCCTTAATTCTAGTGATTCTGATAATGTTACATCATACAGTTCTTTGTATGAATAAGTTCTAAACTCTACATCCAATTTTGAGCAGAAACTCTTGACTATTTCTAGTGCTTCATCTCTATATCCTGGAATTCCCTCATCAATTGTTACAGCAATGATTCTAAAGTTATGGGTCTCTGACATTTTTTTTAATATGCTAAGTAATACTAACGAATCTTTTCCACCTGAAACACCAACAACAACTAGTTCATCATTTTTAATCATCTTGTACTTGGAGATTGTTTTTGCAGCCTTTCTCAAAATAGAGTTTGAAAAGCATTCAGAGCAGAGACTTTCTCCAGAATATTTTCTGGTATAAACTGCAGTATTTTCACATTTTTGGCATTGCATAATTTGGAGAATATGTTTGAGTTTAATATCTGATTCTTTAGATTGTGAACCAACCTGACTTGACATATGATAGTCCGATATTGAGACCAAACACTATGAATGAGATTGCATAAACTGCCATCATTATTCCATTTACTGTTTTTTCTGAAATTCTTCCTTCAATTATGGTATGAATGAATTTTCCACCATCTAGAATTGGTAATGGTAACATGTTGATTATTCCAATAAAAAATGAAATCATCCATAACCACAACAAGAACCAGGAAAATTGCCAACCAAATGAGGTGTCTAAGTTCCAGTCAATAAAGTTGAAAATTGGTTCTGGAAGTTGACCCATATCATTTCGCATGATGCCGATTAATCCTCTTTCAGGATCATCAGGCGATGCCATTATTGTTACAGGAAAAACAATCTCGCTTCCATCTCTTAGTACAGTTACATTGACTGTATCGCCTGGTTCAACTGGATTCGCTTGTAAATCCGTAGCTGACGCAATATTCACGTCATCAATTTTAATGATCATGTCATTTTGTTGAATACCTGCTTGTTGTGCACCTCCGCCGTCAATTACTGAAAGTACTAAAACTCCTGCTGCAGCTGATTCATAAAATACATCTACAAGTGGCTCTGCACCTGGTACTCCTCCTAATCCCATTGCAAATAATGGGTTTGTTAGTAAAATTGCTCCTAAAATGAAAGCAAAAATTACGTTTGAAGTTGGGCCTGCACCAATCAAACGGAGTCGTGAAATCTTTTTTGCTTTACTAAACTGCTCTTCATCTGGTTCTACAAATCCTGCAAACATTGCTATAAAAATTGCAAATCCACCTGTTTTGATATTGATCTTTTCCAAAACCCCAACAATTCCGTGCGCACCTTCATGAATTACTAACACAATTGGAATTGATAGTAAAAAGTACATTATAGCTGAAGCAGATGTCATTGTGACACCTGGTAATAGAACAGTCAATTCTGCAAATTCATCTGGTTCTACAAAGTAATTTGAAATATTCAAAAACAAAAAGAAGAAAACATATCCCATCATGATAAATCCTGCAATGACACTAACATCTGCAAATACACGAACCCCTCTTCTTGTTCTTCCTAGTAATCTGACTAGTGCATCTTGAACCTTGTAATTTTTGTAGGTTAGACTATATGGTTTTATTGAGAATCCGTATCTTTCTAATCTGAGACCTTTGGCTACTGCAAAAATAGCAACCCAAGCTATGAGTACGTAAATAATTGCATTATCTGTTAAGAAATTTAGTTCCAAGTTAAAGAAAATTTTTTAGTCTCGGCAATTTATCGTTTCCTATGAAACCAGTGATAATTGTCTCTACATTTCCTAACAAGACTGTAACAAAAAAGATTGCAAATGCACTAGTCAAAAAGAAACTTGCTGCGTGCGTAAATATTACAAAAATTGATTCTGTATATTCATGGAAAGGTAAAATTCAAAATGATTCAGAATATTTGGCAATTTTTAAAACTACAAAGAAAAATGAAAAAACTCTCAAAAATGAAATTAAAAAATTACATCCCTATGATGTTCCAGAAATTGCTGAAATCAATGTAAATTCTATGAATAAGCCATATCTTGATTGGTTGATCGATTCCACTATCTAATACTCTAGTGGAAATCTCAACAATGAAATAATTCCACCCAAGCCTGAAACTCTTAATCCTGCGTCAATAGTACTGTCTACACTGAAAATTTCTCCTCCTTTAGATTCAACATCATTTAAGAAATCAATAATCTCCTGTTCATCTGAATCTTGAATAGCTTTTTCTGAAAACACTAGAGATTCTATCGCACCTGCTTCATTTGCTTTTTTTGTCTCCTCAATACCCATTGAAAATTTCTTGCTTTGTTTGTTTGCCAAAAACATTACTTCATCAATTATTTGTGAAACCTTAGCAAGTTTAGTATCTGCCATCACTTCTTTCATTGCATCTGATTTAGTAAAAACATGAATTCCATCTTCTCCTCCAGAATCAATTCCCTCTATTACTTTGAATTTACATTTGTCTGCAATTGGCTTTTTTGACACATAATTGTAAAACTTCTTTTTTGTCTCACCAGGACCAAAAACTATTACAAAATTATCTTTTTCAACTACTGAACTTATCGCTCCAACCACATCGTCAAAGAATTTTTCAATTTTAAAGCTAGATTTGTATCTCTTTCCGCTTGAACCCGAATACATATTTGGTAATAGATGCAAATGTGTTCCCTTCAATCGTCCAATTCCACAATCTCCTGTATCTATTGCAATTAGAATGAACTTTGTTTTCTTTCCCTTTGATTTTGCAAGTTTCTTTTCAACACCGCTCCATTTTTTCTTTACCAGATTGAATCCTTCATCAATCTTTATTGTAAAAGAATGATGCGTTCCATGTGGAACTGATTCATTATTTGATTCCAAAATTGTACCTCCAACTCTAATTCTGTCTAGAACATTATCAAGAGAAATTTTTTCTACCTTGATTGCAAGTCGTACATGAACTCTTTCTCCTTTATCTGGTCGTGCATATTCCTTGTCTTGTTTAATTACTCTAGTTGTTTCACCAATAATCTTGTCATCAATTTTTAAAATTCTTCTGATAGTCAGTAAATCATCAGAATCTTCAGGCATTAATGAAATTGTATTTTCATCAAGAGTTTTTGTAATCATATTTTTTTATAAATTCTCTAAAAGATAACTAGTTTGATTCTTCTTGTTTTTGTTGTACGTATTTTTCAACCCACTCAAGAGTTATGACTCCGCCTTCTGCCAAATTAACTAATGAATTTGAAGATGCTTCACCTGTTACTTTGCCGGTATTCTTTCTAGTTTGTCTCCATTTTAGACTGGTGTTTCCGCTTTTTGATGAATAAATAACTCCTAAGACATCTTTAGCATTAACAAATGTTATTTCTCTAATTTTTTTCAATGTAACTTTGTCTGCGGCTTCTACGTAAATGGAACCTAAACTATCTTCTCTTTCTGCAAAAACCTCTGGATCTTCAAGATAACTTCTTGGAGCAAATGAACTACATGTGCTAGCTATGATGAATCTTCGAAAGCTTTCAAGTGATGAAGGTGCGTCTATCTCTACCATTTTTTTTCAATAAATCTATCTCACTTATCAAGCTTGTTGAAAGATTCAAGTATGATTATTCTAAATTTTTACTGTAGACTGTGATGTACGCTATCCTATGACTAGATGATTAGGATCTTGAGTTCTGAGTCTGCAACTTAGAATTTTTATGATATGATTTTCTGAATTATCTATGAAATCATTAACTGAATATTTGACATTCAAAACAAAATCAAGAAGAGAATTTGTTAACATTACACCAGATGTAGAAAAATTAGTTGTCAAAAGTGGAATCAAAGAGGGACTTTGTCTAGTTAATGCAATGCATATCACTGCTAGTGTTTTCATAAATGATAACGAAAGTGGTCTACATCATGATTATGAAAAATGGTTAGAAGAATTGGCACCTCACGAACCAATTGATCATTATCGTCATAATGATACTGGAGAGGATAATGCCGATGCGCATCTAAAAAGACAGGTGATGGGAAGAGAGGTTGTGGTTGCTATAACTAATGGCCAATTAGACTTTGGACCTTGGGAAACTATCTTTTATGGTGAATTTGATGGTAGAAGAAACAAAAGAGTGCTAGTAAAAATTATTGGTGAATGATTAACCAAAGTCGGTATCACGTTTCTGTGATCCTTCTGTGTTTGATCTTGCAGCTGCACGCCATTCATTATCATGATTTTGTCTACCGTGATTACATTTCACACAACCCATAATCTTTCCATTAGGGTTTTTCACAAATTCTTCACATCCACAGAAACATGCCATAATCTTATCAAATCCACTTAGTATATCTTCTTTTTCTATTCTGCTCCTCTTGTAGTTTTGCAACATTCTCCCATTGGAATATCTCTACCTCGAGGACTTTTACTAGGACATTTTAACATAATACACAATGCATCTGTAAATTGTTTATTCATATGATGTTCTATTCCACAAACCATCTCTTCATCAATATCTATCTTTAATGCACTATCCATCAACACTTCAAGTAAGCGACTATTTCTGATCATTGAGGATGCAACTTTTTCACCACTGTCTTTTAGTGTGACTCCAGCCTTGTTGTATGTAACCAAATCTCTTTCTGCTAATTTTTTTAACATTTGTACAACGCTTGGTTGACGAACATTCAGTCTTTTTGCAATGGTACTAATCTTAACATCGTCGCCTTTTTCCCTAATATGCCACACTGCTTTAAGATACATTTCTGTATGTTCTGCTTCTGCAGTTCCTACAAACAGGACTTCTTCATCTATTGCATCCATGCATAATCTATTTTCTCAAAGCTAATAAATTTTCAACATTTCTAAACAATTGAAATTATGCTTTTTTAGCATCTTTTAATAAGAAATCAAAATATTCTCTTGCAAATCCTGCTAATCCTGCATGATCTGCCCAAATTGCCACTATTTCTGATGAAGTAGAGCTACTAATTTCAGGACCTAGTAAAATCACAACATATCTTTTATCTGAAATTATGCCTCCTCCAAACAATCCCCCTTTTACTTTAACATCTGCAACTCGAGAAATTGCTTTGATAGAGTCTTTATCAAATTCATCTGAGATGAGAATTGTAATTTTAATTCCTTTATCGTGTAATTGTCTAAGTTTTGGAAGTGCTTGTTTGACAATCAATTCTCCTGCTTGGGGAACTGCAA
The DNA here is from genome assembly GCF_000812185.1 of Candidatus Nitrosopelagicus brevis. NCBI lineage: Archaea > Thermoproteati > Nitrososphaerota > Candidatus Nitrosopelagicus > Candidatus Nitrosopelagicus brevis. The sequence goes on from NZ_CP007026.1 coordinate 105,949, forward strand.
TCATTACTTCTTCTCTACAGTGTTCGACCATTTCCATAATTTTTGAAACAATGTTCATTGCACCGGAAATAAACCAGATATCTGGTTTTTCACTAGTACCGGTTTTTTCATAAAGTGGAATTAATTCTGATAAAATGACATTTTTGTTTTCTGAAAAAATAGTATCTGCGTTCTGTTTTGTTGTTTCTAATGCATTTGATGGGGCTTTTGCAAAATATTTTGTAGGTCTTGAATCATCAGAACCAATCCATCCCTTTTCCTCCAATGTACCTAAAATCTCATAAATTTTTGAATAAGGAACTCCTGAATTTTGACTAATTTCTGAGGCATTACTTTCTCCATCTTTGATTAATGTTGTATAAGCTCGAATTTCGTAGCTAGTTAACCCAATCTTCTCTAATGATTTCTTTGTTTTATCAGAAATACTCACGAACAGAATTACTGAATTCTCTATTTAAGTTGACTATGATCGTTCCCTAATTCATCCGGTGGTTAGTAGGAGTGGGATTATATACTAACTTTCCAAGAATTAGTTAATGGCTCTAATTCAGATATCCAATCAGTCATCAAAAACTCAGGGTAAGAAATCCACTATTAGATTCACCCAAAGTATTTGCCCTGATTGTAACATGATTTTAGATGCTGAAGTTTTTGAAAGAGAAGGCAAAGTCTTCATGTCCAAAGTTTGTCCAACACATGGTGAAACTGAGGAACTCTATTTCGGTTCTTATGATATGTATAAAAAATTCAGTACATACTGGGTTGACGGAAAAGGTGCACATGCTCCAAATGTAATTATGGAAGACAAGTGTTCTTGTCCAAACAACTGTGGATTATGTTCAAATCACTTGTCACACAGTGGATTGGCAAACATGATTGTTACAAATAGATGTGACCTTACTTGCTGGTATTGTTTCTTCTATGTCAAGAAAGGACTAGAAGGTGCTTACATGTATGAACCAAATCATGATCAAGTAAGAGGAATGATGAAAACATTAAGATCAGAAAGACCAATCCCAGGAAACTCTATGCAAATTACTGGTGGTGAACCAATGCTTAGAGAAGATATTGCAGATTTAATCAAAATTATGAAAGAAGAAGGTGTTGAACATATTCAAATGAATACAAATGGAATTCGACACGCAATGGATCCAGAAGCAGGACGTGAAGTAAGAATGGCAGGCTGTAACAACTTGTATCTTAGCTTTGACGGTGTAACTGCAAGAACAAATCCAAAGAACCACTGGGAAATTCCATATGCACTAGACACTTGTAGAAAAACCGGAACAACTGTTGTATTTGTTCCAACTGTTATCAAATCAATTAATGATCATGAATTAGGAGGAATTATCAGATATGCACAAAAGAACTTGGACGTTGTTCATGCAGTAAACTTCCAACCAGTATCACTAACTGGAAGAATGGGAAAATCAGAACGTGAAAAATATAGAATCACAGTACCTGATTGTATACAAAGAATCGAAGAACAAACTGAAGGTCAAGTTACTGTTGATGATTGGTATCCAGTACCAAGTTGTATGCCATTGACAAACGTAATTGAAGCATTTTCAAGTAAACCAAAATACGAATTATCTATTCACTTTGCATGTGGAGCAGGAGCTTATGTGTTCCAAGATGCAGACACCAAGAAACTTGTCCCAATGACAAGATTCTGTGATATTCAAGGTATGTTAGAATTGTTTGAAGATAAAGCAGAACAAATTCGTTCTGGTGCAAACAAGTACTTTACAATGCTTGAAGTTGTAAGAAAACTCAAAGGATTCATCAATAAAGAAAACCAACCAGCCGGATTAGACTTGGCAAAGATGTTTGGAAATATCTTGATGAAGAGATCATTTGAAGCAGTAGGTTCATGGCACGTCAAAGGCCTATTCTTAGGAATGATGCACTTCCAAGACAAATACAATGAAGATTTAGAAAGATTACAAAGATGTGATATTCACTATGTTACTCCAGACCTTAGAATTATTCCATTCTGTGCATTCAATGTAATTCCAGAATGGTACAGAGACAGAATCCAAAAGAAATATTCTATCACTGTTGAGGAATGGGAACAACGTGAAGGTGTAAAACTTGAAGACGGTCTTTACAGAGGTCTTATGAGAAGAGGTGCAGGTGACGAACTTGCAGCAGGATGTGCAAAGAGTGAGATGTTCCACCAAGCAGAACAAGCAATGGGCGCTCAATAATTAATTTTCAAAAAAACATTCTAACTATAGTTATTTGAATAGAAATTATTCCAACAATAGTATAGCCCTCGTTCGTATGTATTTGGAACTCTTTTGTATGTAATGTGGCAACCTATGTCTGCAATACTCCAATGTGCTTTTCGAGGTCCTTGTAAAATCCATCTTAATAATCTATTATCGAGAGTCATCATCAAAAATTGATTAAATTTTTGAATTTCTTTTGCAGTACATATCTCATAACCATTTCCATTACAAGAAATTATAGCAAATGAATTATCATTAATTTTTAGAATTATTTTAGTTTCAGATATCCAATTGATACTTTTTCTTGTCTTCTCAAAGTTTTCATAACAAATTGGCAATAATTTAATTAAATCTTGTTCAGATGGAATGGGTTCATCTTCATATTCATATCTCTGTTTTGAAAATACAGAAGAAACAAAATTAGATTTCTCATCAAAATCGACAGGAATGAATTCCTGTGATTGTTTCCCTGTTGAAATATCAAAATTACATTCATGATTTAACACAACGCACTTTGATTCATTTTCTGGAATATTTTTTACAAGATATTCGTATGCTTGTTCTAATTCTGGTTCTCCACGATATTTGTTAAGATCTACATTCTTTCCTGTTAGTGTATAACGTCCTGCAAAGGGCATAAAATGTCTAGGTTTGAATAAATTTACATATTGTAGTGTTGTTTGCAATTTTTTTTCTTGTTTAATGATGGCCTCATTCATTTTTTCTGATTTATCTAAATCAAAACATTGAGGATATGATGATGCTTTCACATATCCCACCAAAAGAAAATCAATCTTTGTATACATTTGTTTAACTTTCAACGATGTTTTCTCTGCAATTGGAAATGGGCAATCATTTGTGTTTACAATTACTTCGTTACCGTTATCAATTATTGATAGTGTATCTATCTGTGTTGTTCCGTAATTCTTTTCTAAAACATTACATCCCATCAATTTTCCACAAATTTCTGGATTACAATCATCTGCTGCTAAAACATTGATGTGAACATTTTCTTTTAATTTCGTTCTTTTATTATGTTCTAATTCTATTACATCGAATCCAAGATTTTCGAGAAATGATTTAAGAAATTTTTCAGGAAACTTGTGAATGATAATTGGAATTTTCTTATTTAACTTCGATAATGTAGATGAACTACAATGATCTGGATGGATGTGACTAATATGAATAAAATCCACATCATCAAATATTTCTGGTCTAAAATCATATGGAGGATAAATTCCCCATGAGCCGAAATATTCTTCTCCATCTAACCAAGGATCACATAAAATTTTGACATTTTTGTCCTCAATTAAGACAGATGCAGAATTTAGATATGTTATCTTCACTTTTTTTAATTAAAATTTTAGATATTAAAATTAATCATATGAAATGTATACAAGAGCTTAAAAACTCACTTGTTAAGAAATTTCAAAATGAAATTCTTATTCATCTCACCTAGATTCTCTGGTGGAATTGGTGGTCATGCTGCAATGTTAGCTGAGCAATTAACTAAAAATGGTCATGAAGTCAAAAAAATGGAAACTACTCATATTCCGATAAAGAATATGAAAAACCCAAGCTTTGCTGTTTTAAGTAGCTTGAAGAGTATGTTTGATAGGGAATTCTACGACATAGTTCATGGATTTAACATTCCATCAGCATATGCAATGAAATATGCAAAAGGAAAAAAGAAAGTTCTATCAGTTCATGGGGTATTTAGTGATCAGGTTGATACATTACATTCAAAATCAGTTTCATCTATTGCAAAAAATGCACAATCACAGGTTTTACAATGGCCTGATAAATTAACTACAGACTCAAAAGCAACGCAAAAACTATACAAAGAAAAATTTGATATTGAATTTGAGTATTTACCGTCACCTTTGGATACAACCATGTTTAATAAAATTGGCTCTGTTAAAAAAATTAAAAATCAAATAGCATATGTTGGACGTGATAGTCGTGAAAAAGGAATTGATATTCTAAAAGAGGCTGAATCAGAAATTAATGGAAATGTTGTATATTGTACTGATCGTTCATGGGAAGAAGCAATGCATATTATAAAATCATCAAGTATAGTTGTGGTTCCATCTAGAATGGAAAGTTTACCTACAACCGTTAAGGAGGCATTTTATCTTAACGTTCCAGTAATAGGAACTAATGTTGGAGGAATTCCAGAATTGATAAAAAATAATGAAACCGGAATTATAGTTCCACCTGAAAATCCATCTGAACTAGCACAAGCAATTAATGAATTATTATCTGACAGAGAAAAATCAGAAAAACTTGCTACTAATGGAAATACATTTGTAAAAAATAATATGACTTGGGATGTTATATTACCAAAATATGTTCAATTCTATGAAGATTTGTTAAAGGATTAACTGATAATCTTGTTCACATGTTCACAAATTTCTAAAGCTTGGTCATCTGTGAGTTGTGGATATGAAGGAAGAGACAATATCTTTTTTGAGAATTTTTCACTATTTGGTAATTCATATCCAAATTCTTGATAAATTAGCTGCTTGTGTATTGGTGTTTCATAATAAATAGCAGAACCTATTTGATTATCTGCTAACTCTTTACGTATTTCATCTCTTTTTTCATGTTTTATTACAATTTGATGATAAACTGATTTTCCATCTTTATTTTCAGGCAAAATACAATCTTGCACCAAATTTTTTCTGTAAATAGATACAATTTCTCTCCTTCGTGCAGTTTTTTCATCAAGATGTTTTAGTTGTACTCTCCCGATTGCAGCATTTACTGTGTTAAGACGCATTGTAAATCCTAGTTTATCAAACTCATTCTTTGTTTTTCTACCATTATCACGAATTGATTTAATTTTTAATACAATCTCTTCATCATCCGTGGTAGTCATTCCTCCATCTCCACCAACTGTCATGTTTTTTGTTGGATAAAATGAAAAACAACCTATATCACCAAGACTACCGACCTTTTTTCCTTTGTATTCTGCACCATGTGCTTGACATGCATCTTCTATAATTGGAATTTTTTGTTCTTCTGCAAACGATTTGACCGAATCAAAATCACAAGGATTACCATAAATATGAACAGGAATAATTGCATTTACATTATTTTCATTATTTGATAGATCTATACCTCCATCATCCATGTCAATATCTGTAAGAATTGGTTTTGCATTTGTCATTCTGATACAATTTGCTGAAGCGATGAATGAATTTGTTGGAGTAATGACCTTATGTGATTCTCCTATTCCTAATGCCATCAATGAAATTTGTAATGCACCATTTCCAGAACTAACAGATGCTGCATATTTTGTACCTGTATATTTTGCAAACTCTTCTTCAAACTTTGAGACACTTTCTCCACCTACAAATGATTCATTTCGTAATGCATGAATTGCAGCTTCTTCCATTTCGACTGTAAACTCTTGAATAAAAAATGGAATTTTCATACTAATTATATCCTATATTATGTTTTTTTAAGTGATTTAAAAAATCATTACAAATTTTATCCCAATTGAAATTATTTTCTACAAATTCTTTACCTTTCTTACCCATTTTATTTGCATCCTCTAAATTGTTTAATAATGTTGAAAGTTTTTCAAATAATTCCTTTGAACTATTTTTTTCAATTAAGAATCCTGTCTCTCCATCTTTCATCAATTCGGGAATTCCTCCAACATTAGTTGCAATAACAGGTTTTTCCATTAATTGAGCTTCCTGTAGAGTAAGTGGTGACATATCTATTCCACTGATTAATGTGTAAACATCAATTTCTGTTAAAAATTCTCTCACTTTATCTGGATATTCTAATGAGCCAAGCCAGTGAAAATTTTCATATTTTTCTAACAATGGAAGAATTTTATCTCTATAAACCCCATCTCCTGCCCAATAGAACTCCACATTAGGCATTTTCTCTAAAATTTCTGGTAGAATCATTAGTTCTTTTGTTTTTTCCCAAATTGTTGCACTTTGTAAAATTCCTACACATGGATGTTTTAATTCCATTCCTTTTTTTTGGAACCAATTATCTGAATTAATTCCTTGGTACATTGTTTCTATAGATTTTTTTTTATATCTTTTTTTAGTAACTTCTGAAAGATAATTACAAATTGGAAATATCATTTTTGAATCATTAAAACAAATTTCTCCTATTTCATCCCATTTATTTATGGCTATTTTCTTTCCTGCAGATTTGTATAATGTTTCTTTTGCCATAATCATTTCTGCCCAGTGATCACCTCTCAAATGAATTACCAATGGAATGTTAGTTTTTGATGCTTCTAATGCAAAGTGTCTTGTTCTGTCTACAAAAATAATATCTGGCTTAAATTCTTCAATTAAATTTTTAAATTTTTTATTTGAATTAAACCAATTTTTTACTTTTCTACTTGGAAATCCATCTGCGTAATCAGAATCCAAAATAACTTTACACGTTATTCCTTTTTCTTCTAAATTCTTTGCAAATTCCTTTAAATGAAAAAGCTTTGAACTTGATCCGCCAATCAATAATCTCATTTTATAATATCTCCGTTAACCACTTACGAAGATCTTTTTTTGGTTTCCAATTGAAAGATTTTACTGCTAATTTATTATCTGCTTGACTCATTTTTATATCTCCTTCGAGTGGAGCATCAAAAATCGGTTGCATTTCTAATCCTGAAACATCTATCATCATTTTTGCTAATTCTAATATTGAAATTGCATCTCCTGTTCCCACATTTACTAATAATTCTGTTTTGTGACTTTCCATGCATAATAAATTCATCATAACAACATCTTCCACGTAAATAAAATCGCGTATTTGAGTCCCATCACCAAAAATTATTGGAGGTTGTTTTTGATTTATTCTATCAATGAATTTTGTGATAACACCTGCATATTCAAGTGTTTGACCTTTTCCAAAAATATTGAAATATCTTAAACCAATAATTTTAGCTCCCATTTTTGAATATTTTTCAAATAAAAATTCGTCATCTAATTTTGTCTGACCGTATGGATTAATTGGATTTCTTTCTGAATCTTCATTGATAGGCATAGTTTCTTTATGTCCATAAACACTTGAACTACTTGCATATACTACTTTGAAATTATTTTTTTTCGCTAATCTGAATATATTTTCAGTCCCTATAACATTTACATCATGATATTCTTCTGGCCTGTCAAAGGAATCTTGTACAACTGTTAATGCTGCTTGATGAAAAACACCGTCAATATTCGAAAGAATTTTCTCTAAACTTGCATAATCTCTAATGTCAATCTCTTCAAATTGTATTTTTGATAGAACTGATTCTAAATTATCTTTTTTTCCTTTATGTAAATTGTCAATAACTATAACTTGATGCCCCTTTCTAACTAATAATTTAACTAGATAGCTTCCTACAAAACCTGCACCTCCTGTCACTACATATTTCAATTTATTTTCCTATTCCTAATGCAAAATATTCTGCATTCATATTTTTTTTAGAAAATATTCTTCTGCAATCAATAATTAATTTTCTTTTCATTAGTCTTATTGATTTATTGTTTATTTTTTCAAATTCTTTCCAATATGTCATAAATATTGCACATTGACTATTTTCTAAAGCACGAATCATAGAATCCTCGTATGTAATTTTTTTATCAAATATTTTTTTAGTATTATCTATTGCCTTAGGATCATAAATTGTTATATTTGCTTTCATTTTCAAAAGTTTTTTTATTAATTCAATTGATATGGAATCTCTCACATCATCTGTGTTTGGTTTAAATGCAGTACCCATAATTGTGATTCTTTTTGAAGAAATACCTTTCAGTTTCTTTTCAACTAATTTTATAATTTGTTCTAGTTGTTTTGTATTGATTTCTTCTACAGCATTAAGAAGTGATGGCTTTACTCCAATATCATTTGCAAAATTTATGAGTGCTTTCATATCTTTTGGAAGACATGAACCTCCATATCCTGGTCCTGCATTAAGAAATAATTTTCCAATACGTTGATCTAACCCAATTGTTTTTGAAATATCATCAATATTTGCTTCAGGAATATTCTGACAAATATTACTTAATTGATTGATAAAGCTAATTTTTGTTGCAAGAAATGAATTATTTGCATATTTGACCATTTCTGCAGTTTGATGGTTTGTAATTATTATTGCTGTATTTGGGTGTAATTTAGAAAAAAAGTGTTTGGCCTTTTTCATATATTTTGTATTGTAACCACCTAGAACTACTGCATGTGGAAATTTTGTATCTTTTATTGCACTAGTCTCTTGTAAAAATTCTGGGTTTGATATTAATCCAAATTCTTTACCAGCTTTTTTCTTCGAATTTTTTTCTAATATTGGTAAAATTACATTTTTCATAGTTCCTGGTGTTACAGTACTTTTGATAAAAATTATCTGATCTTTTTTATTTTTGTACATACTTTTACTAATTTTGGTAATCGATTTTCTTATCATAGAAAGATCAATTGCACCATTTGATTTTTGAGGTGTTCCCACAGCTACAAAAATAAAATCGCAATTTCTAACAAGAGAAAAATCATTACTTATTGTTAATTTCTTTTTTAATCCCTCTCTAAGTGTTTTTTCTAATTTGGGTTCAAAAAATGGTGGATTTCCTGCTGAAATTTCTTTACATTTCTTTATGTCAATATCTATTCCAATAGTTTCGTATCCTTTCGCGGCTAAAACACTAGTTAATGATAATCCAACAAAACCTAATCCAATAATTGCAATTTTCATATTTTTAAATCACTCTTCCAATAAATTATGCTTTCCTAAATGTAATATTTTGTGAATTTTTATATGATTCAACATTGCCTACGTCTATTTCATCTTCATTTTTATTTAATGGAATTGCGAGAACTTGTTTTTTTTCTTTAATTAAATTTTGTATTGCATCTGTTAGTTGAAATTCTTTACCTTTTCCTGGTTTGATTTTTCTCAAGCTTGAAAAAATATCTGATCGAAAATAATATAATGCTAAAATTCCAAAATTTGATTTTGGTTTTTCAGGTTTTTCTATTACTTCTTTAACTGAAAATAAATTATTTGATATTTTTTCTATTGTTGGAACCCCATATCGTTTAGGATCTATAATTTCTTTACAAAGTAGAATTGCTTTTGCTTCTGGATTTTTTTTTGCAACTTCAATTAATCTTTTAATGGGATGTTTTACTTTACTGAGAATGGCAACATCTCCTGCATGAACAATAAAATCTTCTGTACCAACATATCTTTCTGTACGTTTTACAGCGTCTCCAAAACCTAATGGCTTGTTTTGATTAATCCAAACTAAATGCGAATTTTCTAATTTTTTATAAAAACTATTCATATATTTTCTATAATCTCCAGATATTTCTTTCAAATAAGCATCATGTGGAGTGAAATGATCCTCTATTGATCTCTTTTCACGACCTACAACAAAACAATAATCTCTAAAATTCATAGAATACATCTGTTCATAAATATATTGTAATAACGGCATTACCACTTTTTTATTTACAGATACTTTTGAAAAAACTGGTACCATCTCTTTTGGCATTTCTTTTGTAAATGGTAATAGTCTTGTACCCTTTCCAGCTGCAGTAATAACTACTTTAGTCACAGAAATTCATTATTTGTCTCATCATCAAGCTTTTATAATTTTGGAATAAAAGCTATCATTCCAAAATTATAATAGGTAAAAATAGGTTGAAAATACAGGCATCTGTGATATCATGTCAAATTCAAGAATTAATATGAATAATGTTGAGGCTGTATCCAATTCACTAACCTCAAAATCATTAAAAGTTTGTGTGATTGGAATAGGCAGAATTGGTCTTCCAACTGCTTTATCCTTTGCAAAATCTGGATTAGAAACAATTGGTGTAGATATCAATGAAAGTTTAGTACAAAATATCAATTCCGGAAAATTTCCATTAAAAGACGAACCGGGATATGATAAAATTTTTGATGACGTTATAAAAAATAAAAAATTTTCTGCAACTACTAATATTGAAAAAGCTGTACCAAACTCTGATCTAGTGCTTCTATCATTACCTACTCCAATGGATGAAAATAATGTACCAGATTATTCTGCATTACGAACTGTAGGTATGAAATTATCTGAAGTGTTATCCCCTAATTCTTTAGTAATTGTTGAAAGTACAATTGAACCTGGATTTATTGAAGATGAAATGGTGTCATTAATTTCAAAATCTGATAGATTGAAAATAAATGACAATTTCTTTATTGGTGTTTGTCCTGAAAATGCAAATCCAGGAGAAATATTACATGATTTTACAAATTTACCTAGATTAGTTGGAGGTATTAACCAAAATATTACACAAATAATCAAATCTATATACAATTTTGTATTTAATGTTGAATTAGTTGAAATGCCAAATTGTAAAACTGCAAATGCTGTAAAACTGACAACAAATGTTTTTCGTGATATTAACATTGCATATATTAGTGAACTTGCATTAATGTTTGAAAAATTAGGAATAGATACAAACATTGTCTTAGAAGCAGCAAAAAAGAAATATAATTTTCAAGTTCATTATCCTGGTTCTGGTGTAGGTGGACCTTGTCTTCCAATCAACTCATATCAACTTCTTAATACTGCAAGAAGAACAAATTCTAATCTAAGTATAATTGAATCAGGTAGAAAAATCAATGAAAAAATGCCTGAACATGTAATCAACTTAACTTTAGATGGATTCCAAGAATGTAACCAAAATATCAAAGAAGCTACAATTTTGATTCTTGGAATATCGTATAAACCAAATGTCAAAGATATTCAATTAACTCCTGCAGAAATTATTATTAAAAAACTACAAGAGTTAGGAGTAACTGTGTGCATTTATGATCCATATTTTAAAGATGTTGATGTTTTTGGAATTAAATCTGAAAAAAATCTTGATGATATAATCCCCAATGTTGATGCTGCAATTATTGTAACAGGCCATGATGAATTTAAAAAATTAGAACTCTCAAAATTTAGTCAAATGAAAAATAAGATATTAATTGATACAAGAGGAATAATTGAACCAAATTCAGCAAAAAATGAAAATTTAATTTTTAGAGGACTTGGACGTGGATAATAATTCACAATCAATTAATCCTTTATCTCTTGTAAACATTCTAACTTTGCGATATGATCCGTCTATAATCCCTAACCTTCCTACAAAAAACTTTCAACATTTTGAATCTATACACGAACAACCTAATGTTGATAAAATTGAAAAATCAATTTGTAAAAATATTGAGCAAAAATTACAGACATTTGACAAACAAAAAATTTGTATTGCATTGAGTGGTGGAGTTGATTCCACATTAGTATTATCATTATTACGAAAAATTAAACCTGATATTGAAATAGAAGCTTTATCTATAAAATTTGCAAATAGTGTAGATGAAACTAAAAATGCATCTAAAATAGCTGATACATTTGATGCAAATCATACTATAATTAATCTTGAAAATTATCTATCTGAATTACCTAAAGCAATTAGCATGATAAAACTTCCTTTTTGGGATCTACATTGGTATTATGTTGCAAAAGCATCACAACCTATTTCAAAATTTCTTGTTTCAGGTGATGGTGGTGATGAACTTTTTGGTGGTTACACCTTTAGATACAAAAAATTTCTTTCATTAACAAATGAAACTTCAAGTCCATTAGAAAAAACAAAAGCATATTTAGAATGTCATGAGAGAGATCGTGTTTCTGATCAAGAAGATATTTTTACAAAAAAATCTAATTTTTCATGGAATTTAATTCATGAACAACTTATTCCTTATTTTGATAACAGTTTATCTAATTTAGAACAAATATTCTTAGCGGATTACAATGGAAAATTATTGTACAATTTTAATCCTGTAAATTCGAGAATAATTAATTCTCTTGAAATGAATTTACTTACTCCTATTCTTAATGATGATTTGATTTTGTCTGCTCCACATATTCCAATTGAATACAAATATGATGAGATTACAAATATTGGAAAAATACCATTACGTTCTATCTTAAAAAAGAATGGTCATGATTCTTTAGTTTCTTCAGAAAAATTAGGATTTAATGTTAACACAATTAATCTTTGGAAATCTCATGGTCATTCATTATGTAAAGAATTTCTTTCTGATTCAAGAGTAGTTAAAGATGGTTGGATAAACAATGAATGGATTCAAAAACACATTGATTCTCCGGAGTTAGATGTGAAATATGTTAACAAATTTTTAGGCATTTTAGCTTTTGAAATTTGGTATAGATTATTCATTACCAAAGAAATGAGTAGTAATACTACATTAGATTAATTTAGTATACAAAAATGAAAATAATAATGAAAAAAGATATTGTTGCTGGATTAGGCGAAATCGGTCTTCCAATTTTAAAAATCCTATCTAAAAAAGAAAATATTGTGGGTTATGATCTAAATGAAAAATTAATGAATAAAAATAAATTTCAAAAACTTAGTGAATTACCAACATCTTTCCTTCATGTAGCAATTCCGGTAACTATAAAATTTGACTCTAGTTTAATTCAATTAAACAAGAAATTCAAACCTGATTGTATTGTAATTCACAGTACAATTCCTCCTGGAACAACAGAGAGACTTCAAAGAAAAATTAATTCCCCAATAATTTTTAGTGCGACTAGAGGTGTTCATAAAAGAATGTTAAAAGATCTTAAACATTATACAAAATTCTTTGCAATCTCTAATTCTGCTCCAAAAAAACAATGGGCAATCAAAACTTTCTCCAAAAAAATGAAAAATTCTGGAATAAGGACTAAACAAATGACAAAACCTGAAACCTTGGAATTAGCTAAAATTCTATGTGACACATCATATCTTGGATGGTTAATTAATTATTCACAAATTACTAATGTTATAGCAAAAAACTTTGACGTTAATTACGATGAAATGTGGACTTTTTCAGATGAAATTCATAAACGTTTAGGAAATAGACCCAAAATGTATCCTGGTTATATTGGAGGGCATTGTGTAATTCCAAATTTAGAACTAATTAATAACCAAACATTGAATCTAATTAAAGAAATGAATACCTCTTATAGTAAAAAAATCAAAAACACAAAATCAATCTATAAAAAATATCTGAAAACTTAGTACTATTTTTTAACATATTTTTCTGCAACAGCAATAAATTTTCTTGCAACTATATCCCAATTAAATTTCTCAGAAAGTAATTCTCTAGATTGTTTTCCTAGTTTAGTTGCAACATCTTTATTTTCAATTAAATATTTTATCGAATTAATCCATGTTTCATGATCTCCTTCGTTAACAAGTAGACCAGTTTTTTCATGATAAATCATTTCAGGAATACCGCCAACATTAGATGCTATGATTGGTTTTTCCATAGCCATAGCTTCTCTACATGATAGAGGTGTTGTATCCATGCCAGTAGGTAATGCGTAAACATCAATTTCTGTCAAATATTCTCTTATCTTTTCTGGATAGGAAAGAAAACCTAAATAATGAAAATTTTTGTATTTTTCAAGTTTATCTAAAATCTGTTTTTTATATTGTCCATCTCCCACCCAATAGAAATGCACATCTGGTAATTTTTTCACAACTTCATCCAATGTCAACATCTCCTTTGTCTTACCCCACCAATTTGCATCATGAGACATTCCTACACATGGATGTTCCAACGTCATTCCTCTTGCAGGGTACCATCTTGAAGCATCTAATCCTTCAAGAAAATGAAATGTTTTTGCATTAGGAATATGTTCCTTAATGACATCTTCCAAATAGTCTGCTGTCATAAAAATTCCTTGACATTCACGAAAAACTTTTTCAGCATTTTTTTGTCGTAAATTTAAAACAGTACGCATTAGTAGACCTTTGTATATTGTTTTTTTTGCCCATTCTTGTTCCATCCAGAAATGACCTCTAAGATAAACAAATAGAGGAATATTTTTTTTAATAGTTTCTAAACCAAAATGAGATTGCCTATCCACAAAAACTACATCAGGATCATAATCATTAATTAAATCATTAAATTTTTTTTTAGAAAACCAATCGCCAAGATTTCTACTTGGAAACCCTTTGGCATAATCGACTTCTCTAACTAATTTGTAATCATGTCCTATTTTTTTTAATGCTTCACCAAATTCTTTTAAATGGAAATATTTCCCAATGCTTTTCTTAGAAGTACCTCCTCCAGCACCTGATGCAATTAAAACTCTCAATACTCTATTTTATAATATAACTAATTTAAATTGATAAGAAATTTTTCTTTTTTCCATACTGAAAATATCACAGCATAGCTTAAATGTATAGAAATAAAGTTCTCCTATGAATCGAATATTAATAATTTTCTTGTTAGTTTCTTTTGTAATAATTTTCTTTTTAGGATTGTATGTTGGATTATACAAAATTTTTCCTTTTTCTGAGTTGAATAATTTAAAAGATGAACTAGAATTACGATCTTATAATTTAGATTATAATTCTTACCCGGTTGAGATCAATAATTTAATTTCTCTTCAAAACTCAAATGATATAGAACAAAAAAGAAAAGAACTAATCAAATTTATTTGGAAAACAAATTCTTTACCACAAGAGTTACCAAATACTATTGACAGAAATATTATTGATAAAAGATTTAGTGATCTTTCTAATCTCAAACAAATTGATCGTTTAACAATAAAAATGGAACATGAATTATCGTCAATTGTTTATGTTTTCCTACCTGAAAAAAGTAATGGAAATGTAATGATCTATCATCAAGGTCATTCTGGTGGTTTTGTAAATGGAAAATCAACTATTGAAAAATTTCTTGATAGTGGTTTCACAGTAGCTGCTTTTTCCATGCCTTTAATTGGATTAAATAATCAACCTGTAATCGAGATTGAAAATCTTGGCTCAGTTAAATTATTCAAACATAATCAATTTGTACTTCTTGAATCAGAAAACTTTTCCAGTTTGAGTTATTTCTTTACACCAATTTCCATCACATTAAATTACTTGTCAGAAAATTTTTCATTTGATGATTTTCACATGATTGGAATATCTGGTGGAGGTTGGACAACTACCGTTTATCCTGCATTAGATACTCGAATCACAAAATCCTTTTCCGTAGCAGGTTCATTACCTCTCTCATTAAGAATTGTAGTAGATGATGTAGGTGATTACGAACAATTTCATCCAGAATTCTATTCTATAGCAAATTACCTAGAACTTTACATAATGAGTTCATCTGGAAATGGCAGAGAACATTTTCAAATTTTTAACAAATATGATACATGTTGTTTTGCAGTAAACTCTTTAGATCTATTTGATGATTCTATGAAAAAATATTTTTCTAAATTTGACTCTGGCAATTTTGATATTTTAATAGATGATACTCATAAACAACATAAAATATCTAATTCTATATCTGATATTATTATAAAGAAAATTACTTAATTCTCCCAATCAAATTTTTTCCCAATTAGTTCAAAAAGTTCTTCATTATGTATTTTGAAAAATTCTCTTAATTTATCGCGTGTTTTTCCATTCATAGGTGAATATTCACCTTTTTCCATATGCACTTTATTTTTTATTTGAATTTCAGCTATATCTAAAAATTGAAATATTTTTCTGTAAATATTCTCTTCATTATCTCTAAATTCTTCTGTAGATAATACAAGAATTTTCTCTTTTGAAAAAATATCGAACCATGGTTTTAATTGTAAAGCATACAAACTTTTTTTAATATAATGTCTGTGTTCTTTTGGAAATTCAAGTGACCTATCTCTGTATTTTTCTGAAATTTCTGTTTCTAATCTCTTCATTTCTTCAATTATTGCTTCATCAAAATCAAGTTTTTCAGTTTTTTCTTTCACTGTTATATTATATTGTGAATAAGCTCTGTCAATAGGATTTCGTAACATAACTATAATTTTTACATCAGGTTGAGTTTTTTTTATATTCTCTGCAGTGATCTTAGTTTCCATATATCTAGTTGTTACATCAAATGCCAAAAATTTTCCATATTGTTTTTCAATTTTTCTCTTTTGTGAGATAGTTGGGAAAAAAGATTTGTACCAATTAATACCTAAATGAAAATTATCATTAAAAAAGCCCATATTATCATGATGTGATCTTGCAATTGAAGGGTGTTCTGGAAGATAAGAAAACAATGATGTAGTGCCACATCGTTTTGCGCCTATTATTATGAAATCTGGTAAAACTCTAGATGAAGAAGTAACACCAAAAATATGTCTCTTTACAAATAAATGATAACATTTTCTAATCGTATTATGTAGATTCATTTTTCTAAATATTATTGGTATAATAATTATTTAATATACTGTGTAGTACGTTTCTCATCATCACTAAAAACTACACCTACTGTACGTAATAATGAAACATTATTTTTTTCACAATACTCAATTAATTTTTTGACATAACCTTGAAATGATTCTGGGTCCTCTTTCTTTTTAAGAATATTTGAAAACAGATCATCGTGATCTAGCATAACAACCTTTTCCTTTGATTTTAGAGCAGTACATATCTCGTCAATATTTAGAACACCGTTAGGACTTTCAATTTTAGGAACAATACTTATTCTATCTGGGACTTTTTCCAAAAATTCTTTGAGATCATCAGCTGATTCCACATTTGATACAGCAAAAAATTTTACATTTTCCTTATTTTCCAAAATTGGAATCATTTCATCCAAAGTATATCTGTTATTTGGTGGTTTTATTCTTCCAATTGGAAGATCAATAAAAAAATTGGAATTACTATTTTTTGTTAATTTTTCCTCTAATTCTGAAATACTATTACACCATGCCATATTAATTCGTAAAACACTGTCTTCGGAGGTTGAAATGTCATAATTTGTTATATTTTGTGATAGGATTATCATTATTTTCAATAAAAAAATTATTCTTATTAATTTTACCTATAAATCATAAATTAGGCACGTCTTATCATTAGTGTCAAAGATCATTATTGTTGATTCACCAAAGTATCTATCATGAGTATAGTTCATTTTCACTGGATAGTGTGCAGTACCAGGATTTAATACAATTACTGTTTTCTCGTCAACATAATTTTCTTTTTGGTGTGTATGTCCAAAGATACAAACATCGAATTTTTTTGAATCGATCATTTTTTGTCTTTTTTTGGCATCTGTTCCATGATAAATTCCAAATTTTAAATTGTCAATCTTTATTTTTCCAATTTCCTTAAACAATTCTCCATTAATTCCTTCAAATTCTTCTTTTAGTCCTTGCTCTTCTCCATCATTATTTCCTAGTACCCCAATAATTTTCACACCATCTTTAGATAATCTCTTAAATTCTGTCACTACTGGCGGTGCTACAAAATCTCCTACATGGATTACAATTGATACATTATTCTGAGAAAAAATGTCGATTGCCTTGTTCGTATTGAGTATATCATCATGTGTATCTGAAATAATCCCTATTTTCATTCTACTTGTTCTGGTTTTTACCAAATAAATTCTTCTACTTCTTTGAGATGTTTATAGTGATATTGATATAATTGATTCATAGGATAGATTCATGAATGAAATTAAGAAATCAAAAGATGATTTACTCAGTAGATCTTGGTACTATTTTCGTATTGGATGGTCAACATACTTATCATTTATTTTTGCAGCATTAACCACTCTAACTGTAACATTTTATCTAATAATAGATGATTACCCTGTTCTCAAATCAGTCTTTCCAACTTTTGAAGTATATCTTACAGTATTTTCTGCCATTGGATTTCCTCTAATTATTGCAATAGGATATGGACATTTCAAGCGAACAAAAGCAAGAAAGGCCGAAGTTGATATTGAACTTGAAACAGATCCTTACAGACTCCGAACTCTAGTTAATTCAGATATGATTCTAAACTTATATCTAAAATATTATTCCATATTCCTTCATCGTTATGATGGCAACATAACCGAACAAGAAAAAAATAATTATTTGGAGATTTTAAACCAGATTCAATCATTTGTCAAAGATAGAAAGTTATTAAGTAAACATGATACAAAATTTATAGAACATATTGATACCTTTCCAAAATCTAAAAATTCTGATCATAGGTTGATGAGTTGATAATACATGAAAAATAAAGAATTATTTAAAAAAAATCCTTTGTTTCGTGCTTGGTTTTATTTTCGTATGGGATGGTCAACATACTTTGCATTTATTTTTGCAGCAATAAACACTCTAACTGTAACATTTTATTTAGCAATAGAAAATTACCCTGTTCTCAAATCAGTCTTTCCAACTTTTGAAATTTATGTAATTATAACGGTCTTAATTGGAATTCCTTTACTTGTTACAATAGGTTATGCACATTACAAAAGAACAAAAGCAAGAAAAGCTGAAGTTGATATTCTTGTAGAAACCAATCCGTACATTATGAGAACACTAGTGAACACTGATCTAGTTTTAATTTTGACTCTAAAATTAGCTGAAATAATTAAAAATTCAAATGATGATAGTATTCCAAAAGAATTATTGGATGAATTAACAAAATTACAAGATGAACTCAAAGAGTTTTCAAGTCAAAGAAAATTTAGAAATGAAAAGGATCTTCAATTTTTTAAAAATATTGATAGAAAGTGGTAATTTAATTCTCTAATGAAATTTCAGCAAGTAATCTCTCCATTTCATTAACTTTATTCTTATTATTTTCTGAAATATTTTCTTCTTCTAATGGGTCTGAATGTAGATCATAAAGATGAACATTTTTCATACAATCATCTCTATCTCGAAAATACTTGTAGTCTGATGTTCTAATTCCAATAACTTTAGTATCTGTTTTTTCGTCGGAAAAATTTTCTGTACTCTGTAAATATGCAGGTAATTCATCTAGATCCTCATTATTAAAATAAGGAAAAAGTGTTCTACCATGTATTTTTTCATAAAAAGAAAAACCAACTAAACTGAAAACTGTTGGAAAAATATCTACACTTCTTACTTGTTTATCGATTATCTTATTCTCATTTACTCCGTATCCTGTAAATAATAAAGGAATAACAAATCTTTCATCAAAAACCTGACTCTTACCTAGAATAATGTTTTCCATTATTCTTTTTTTATATGGTGATAACTGTAAACTTTCAAGTTTTTTTAAATCCGGTTCAAGACTATTTTCAATAATATTCTCTCTTCTCTTTGTATAACTTTTTGAAAGAATCTTTCTCATTGGTTTTAAAAATCCTGGTGATCTTGAAATAATTTTATGACTAACATCAAATGCTTTTCCTTTTGGAATTTTCTTTTTATTTCGAATCTGTAAATTTAAACGATCCATCTCTTTATCAAATACTCCTACATCTGAACCATGATCTGCAGAAATAACAACTAATGTTTTCTCAAAATCTATCTCTTCAAAAATCTTACCTAACCATTTATCCATTAAAGATACCATTCGTTCATATTGATTTTTTCCAAGATTAACATCTTCAAAGTCTTCATGTTGAAAATCTTTATGAAAAATCGCTGGTCCATGAATATCATTTAAGTGAATGTACCAAAACCATTTACTCTTTTCTTTCTTTTCTTTCATTTTGGCAATTAATTCATCACCGATTCCATCGTAAAGTGTAGAATTATCATCATAAGAATCTAAATTATCCCCAAATATTTTTTCTAGAGAAAGATTAGTTAAAATTTTTGGAATAAATCCATACATTTCGTAATTCCTTTTTTTTAATTCTTTTAAAAAAAACATTGAACTTTCTACAATTTCAGATTTTTTTTCATTTTGTTTAAATGAATCAAATGGGTAATTACCTGTTAAAAGGCTAGATATTGCTGGAAGTGATGATGAAGCAGAGCTAATTGTTTGTGAAAAATATACTCCACGTTGAATCAATTTATCAATATTTGGTGTTACAGAAGTTTTTTCTTTATGAAAAAATTTATCTGATCTGAAAGAATCAATAATCAAAAATAATATGTTAGGTTCTTCCACAAATTACTTGTACACTCAACCCTAATGAATTTTTTTGATAATTAGTTAGTATGATCGAGTAATGATGCTTCGTTTACCTTACCTTCTATCTTATGATTCTCAACAAACCATTCAACTGTCTTTTCCAATCCTTGTTTAAGACTAAATTTTGGTTCCCAGCCCAATAATTGTTTGGCACGTGAATTATCCAATGAACGGGATAATGCACCTGTTGGTTTTGATGTATCAAAATCAAATTCCTTTGGTTCCCAACCCAAAACTTCACATATCATTTTAACAACATCAATCATCTTGTATCTAACTCCTGTTCCAAGGTTAATCGGTGTCATATCTGAAATTTTTTCTGCTGCAAGAATTGAACCTGTAACAATATCTTCTACATATGTAAAGTCTCTTTCTTGTTGTCCATTTCCCCATATTTGATATGGATCCATTTTTTCAACTGCCTTGTAAATTAATGCTATAATTGCATGTGTAACATCTTCTCTTGGACCATATGCTGTTACAAATCTTACAGGACATCCTTTTAATCCATATTGTTTGTTAAATGATTTCATTTGTACTTCACTCATTAATTTTGCCCATCCGTATTCCACATCTGCACTAAGAAATCCATTTAGTTTATCGCAATCCGAATCCTCTTCTTTTAACTTATAATCTGAACCAATTTCATTTTGTAATTCTGTTGGATATACACATGCAGAACTAGAAAAAATAATTTTTTCAACACTTGAGTTGTTACATGCATCAAATACATGATGATCAATAGCAAAATTTGAACATACATCTGCAGGATGTGTATCTATGTATCCTCTACCTCCATGATCTGCAGCAAAATGAAATACTATTTCATTTCCATCAAAAAGTTTTTTCATTTCATTTTTTGAAACATATTCTAAATCTTGTTGAACAAATTTAATAGAATCCCATGATTTACTCAGATTTTCTTTTTTTCCATTACTTAGGTCATCCACAACCGTAACTGTGGCTCCTTGATTAACTAAATTATCAACTAAATGACTACTGATAAAACTCGCTCCACCTGTAACTAGAACAGGACACTCATTCCAATTCATGTAATCAAAAATTCTTGAACCTATTATAAGTTAATAAAAATCAAAAAATGTTTAAAGACAAATCACATTAAAAATTTATGAATTATTTTACTTCGATATTATCTCATGAAAAACCTCTGAAATTCCTTACTGCTAAAATACTCATAAAAACTAATTTATGTAGATTTTTTACTATTCGCCAAAGCCACTATACTCTGAAATTCTTTCCCACTGCTCTTTCACAAAATAAATGGATTAATCAAAATTATGTTCATGCTGCCGATGATCCATTTCTTCAACATTATATTAAAAATGGCGATAAGATTATTGATGTTGGTGCAAATATAGGAACTGTAACACTATTAGCTTCTGCATTAATTGGAAATTCTGGAACAGTATATTCTATAGAACCTCATCCAAAAACTTTCAATTATTTACAAGAAAATTTAAAATTTAACAACACCAATAATGTTGTATCATTCAATCTTGCTATTGGTGATAAAAATTCTACAATAGGTTTTTCTGATAAAAAATCTGATGATCAAAATCAAGTTACTTTTTCAAATACAAACTTAACTGTACCACTAAAGAAATTAGACGATCTAGATATTCAGGAAGATATCATCGATCTGTTAAAAATAGATTCAATAGGATTTGAAAAATTTGTTCTTTTGGGTTCTAAAAATATTCTAGAAAAAACTAGGTGTATTCAACTTCCAATCTCCGGTTCATATCCAAAATTTTTCCAAACGTATGGGTATGAATATGAAGAAATTCTTCAAATTCTTCGCAAACATGACTTTGAAATTTTTGAGTACAACAATAAAAAGAATTTATTTCACTTAGATTCAAATTCTATTCCAACAAAAGGTGATCTTCTTGCAATATCTGATACTAAAAATTTTGTAAATAGAACTAATTATACAATTATGTAATTTTAAAAAAATAACTTTGTAGAAATCTATTTATCTAATCTAGCGTGACTAGTCAAATGGCAAAAATTATTTTATCTGGTGGTGCTGGATATATTGGTACAAAATTAACTGAACATTTACTAGAAAACACTGATCATACAATTGTAATTGTAGATAGATTAGATTTCAAACTAGATGAAAATTTTAAAAAAAATACATATTCCAATAATCGAGTTAGTTTTCATAAAGAAGATATCCGAAATCTTGATTTTATGAATTCAATAATTGAATCGAATGATTATGTTGTTAATCTTGCAGCTCTTGTAGGTGAACCTCTATGTAAAATCAAACCAGAAGAAGCAGTAGATGTAAACTTTGAAGCAGCAAAAAATCTTGCAATACTCTGTAAAGAGAAAAATATTAAAAAATTCATTCAATTATCAACCTGTTCAAATTATGGACAAGCAAAAGAAATGGTTGATGAAGATGGCGAATTATTTCCTACCTCATTATATGCTGAAACGAAGGTAAATCTGGAGAAATTTTTGATTAAAAATATTCCTAATGCTACAATATTACGTTGTGCTACTGCATATGGATTATCCGTAGGTAGAATGAGATTTGATTTGTTAGTAAGTGATTTTATCAAAGAAGCATGGTTAGAAAAACAAATCAATGTTTTCATGCCCGAAGTACACAGGCCAATTGTCCATGTAAGTGATATCTCTACTGCTATTTCGTTATGTATTGATCATCATGGCGATCTTTCTCGTGTTTATAATGTTGGTTCCTCAAATCAAAATTATACAAAAAGAGAAATTGCAGAAAAAGTTAGTAGTAGACTTAATGTTCCTCTAAACATTGTGGAAAAAGAAGATAAACGAGACTATATTGTAAATTTTGATAGAATAAAAAATGAATTAAATTTCTCTACAAAATTTCTTGCTGAAGATGGAATTGAAGAAATGGTAAACATTCTTGAAGAAGGAACTTTTGATTTAAACCAATCAAATGTATAAAGATGAAAGAAAAATTCATTCCACAATTTATTCCATATTGGGATGAATATGAAAAAAAACAAGTAAATAAAATTTTAAATGCTGATTATCTAAATGAACATAAAACTGTAAGGGAATTTGAAAGAAAATTTTCTGAATTTGTTGGGGCCAGATATTGTATCACTTGCACTAGTGGAACTACTGCATTATATCTGGGACTAAAATCCTTAACTGAAAAAAATAATTTTAAGTCAATAAATATTCCCGATTATGCTGGAATTTTTTCAGCTTATGCTACGATTCAAACAAATGTCAAGCCAATACTTGTTGATGTTGGAAAAAATGGTAGTATAAGCAATAATAATAAATTAAATTTTACAGTTCATTCAAATGGTAGATTGGGGAGCAAATCAAACATTGAAGATTGTGCGCAAGCAATATCTCATCACACTAAAAATAGTATTAGTTGTTATTCATTTGCAAGTACTAAACATATTACTACTGGTGGTCAAGGTGGAGCTGTATGCTGTGATGATAAAGAGACATTTGATATATTGAGTCGTTTAAAGGATCTAGGTCGAAATGATAGACAAAAACTAAAACCTATGAGTGATAATTTTGAGTTTTGGGGATTTAACTCTAAATTTACAGAAGTACAGGCAGCTTTTGGATTAGCACAACTTAAAAAATTACCTAGTAGATTGAAACGATTAAAAAAAATGTATAAAACAATTTCTGAAGAATTAAAAAATGAAAATGTTGAATTTTTTGAAGAAGAACCTACATGGTATATTGACATGCTTGTGAAAAAACCAGATGTTTTTTTAGAACGTCTCAAAAATCTTGGAATACAAGGAAGACGTTTCTATAAACCACTTCACAAACAACCTTATTTTAGGAAAAATTTTCCTTCAAAAAAAGATTTTAAAAATTCTAATAATTTATACTCCCGTGGCATTTGGCTTCCATCCACAACTAATCTAACTGACGCTGATGTAAATAGAATTATTAAATCAATAAAATTGGTATTGCATTCATAGAGATGAGAATCTAAAATGGAAATTTTATACATCATAATTTCTTTCTTGATACTCTCAATTAGCATCAATGTGGCAGTATTTTCAGTTTATATCAAAAAACGAGGAATTAATCACTTAGCAAAAAATCTCTCAACAAAAAACTCTCATTCTAATATATATAAAAAATTTCTAATCCCTGAAATCTATACAAAAAATAGTTTACAATTAAGTTTTAAAAATAATGTTCAAAATAAAAATAGTTTTTTACCATGGAAAAATAAGTTAATTACAAAATTTCAAGAATTGCATGATCTTCCAAATTTTCAAGATTTACAAGTAAATTCTTTGAATATCATTAATTCTGAAAAAAAATTAAATTATAATGTTACAAAACTTTCAACTATTGCACAAGATGGAGATACTATCATTTTATACGAATTAATCCCTAAAAAAATAAATAAAAATACTTCTGCTGTATTTATTGTACCTGGTAGCGGAAATCAAGGTGCAAAAGATGTAATAAATATGAATAGTGAAATTTCAGACAATTATTACCAACAAGGAATTGCAGAACAAATTGTTAATGAAGGATATATTGTTTATGTGATAGAAAATAGAGGATGGGGAGAAAGAAAAATTGATGTTGGAAGTATTTGTGATCAATCTGATATATTCTGCTCAGGTGAATTTTTAGAAAGACAGATAAAAAATTTGGGTTTTGATTTAATTAATTTACAAATAATTGATACACTACAAACTATCAAGTCACTAGAGAGTAATAAAAAAATCACTTTCAATAATCTATTTCTTTTGGGAATTACACATGGAGGAAAAATCGCATTACGTTCTTCATTATTTCTTCCTGAGCTTAAAGGATTATTATTATCAAGCAGTTTGTTCAGTACGGAAAATTTTGGTACTTTTGGTAATGGCTATAATCATGGATTTTTAAAATATTTTGATAATCCTGATCTTGTCATTACTTTAGCTCCCAAACCATTGTATCTTGCTTGGGGACAAAATGAAAATCCACCACAACGTTATGAAGCACAATCATTACATACATTTACTTTAGTTAAGAATGCTTATCGCTTATTAAACTCTGAAAAAAATATTGTTGGAATTGTACATGATCAAAAAATAAATTCTGGCCATACTGTAGACCCACAATCTGTAATTAACTTTTTAAAAAATTATTCCAATTTACCTAATTCCAATTAAAATCTTCATCAAGATATTCTTCAAGTTCTTTATTATATGGTGAATAAAATTCCTTCAATATTTCTCTTGTTGAATTATTCATAGGTTTGTACTTACTAACATTGAATCTTTCTTTGACATCTATACCATTGAATTTTTTTGTATCTAAAAACTCAAAAACTCTATTAACAGATTCTGATGTATTATTATTCAATTCCTCAGTTTTTACAAACAAAATTTGATCTCTACTGAATAGATTCATCCATAATTTTATGTGTGGTAAATACACTCCTCGTGATACATATTGGTATAATCTAGAAGAAAATCCATAATCACTATCCAAAATATTATAATTTTTTTGTTTTAAGGATTGAATTTCTGTTTCAATTGCTTCATCAAATGTTCTTTGTTCTTCGCCTAATCTAATTCCTAAATCATGATAATGTGAATAAGCTCTTTCTATGGGATTTCTCAAACAAATGATTAGTTTTACTTCTGGTAACATCTGAAAAATACGTTTTGGAACTAATGAATGAAATAGATATAATGGTGTGGCTTCACCTGTGATAATCTGTTTGTTTGAAAATCTTTTCAGCATTTTTTTTTTAAGAGATGTTGGAAAATGTGCTCTATACCAATTTTTTGGTTTATCATATGACCAATTAAAAAAATTAATCTCTTTTGTTAATGAAGATTCTATATTTGGATGTTGTATCAAATAATTATAAAGTGACGTAGTACCACATTTTGCTTCTCCAATAATTATAAAATTTGGTAAAATTCTCTGATTTGATGTTAAAGATCTAAAAACATTTCTTTTACTTAATCGTCCTGCATAGAAATTTGGATAATTTTCCAATTTTCTTTTTATGTAATCTTTCATGATTGTTACTCTATTATCTAACTAATTCTTTAACATACTCGACAATTTTCTGTACGGCTTTATCATTATTCAATTCATCCATAGCAAATTTTCTTCCAGCATTTGCAATTTCTTCCCACTTGGGATTATCAGGGTCTGATAGAAATTCTTGAAATTTTTCCTGATAGTTTCTTTCATTAATAAAAATCGCAGATTTTTCATTTTCAAAACCAATGAAATAACCATCATTTTTGTTTGTTATTTCCATAAATGTTAAACATCCAGCAGCTGCATTTTCCCAATATTTCAATGTAGGATAAAATGTCGATGCTGCAATAGTTGCTCTATATCTTGTAAGATATGTTACATAATCATCATTTGGATACTTACCATCTTTTATCCCTGAATAATCAACATATGATAATTTTGTTGATAATGTTCTTAATTTGTAAAAATACCAGCCTGATCTTTTTGGATTTAGAATTGCATTTCCAATTCTAGATTTTACACTTGTTTTTCCAATTGCTCCCGTACATAAGATTTTATTTTTATTTCTTTCCTTAAATGGAATAATGTTTTCATATAGATTTTTTTCTAATCCATAAATTACCGTCTTATGATTAACACGTTTTGGATAGAATTTGTAAATGTAGCTATCTGGATGAGAACTAAATACTAAATCAATTTTATTTTTCTCAATAAATTCCACATCTCCATATTTCTCTGCTGAGTGAGGATCACCTGTACGTGAAATGACTGGTATTCCTACTTTCTTAACATTTTCTAATTTATTAGGAGCACCATCGCTACGATTCATTGGTAATAAAATTACATCACATTTCCCACTTAACTTCTCGACATCAAAATTAGATTCACATGGATGATATGTAACATCTAATTCTTTATTTCTTTCAAAGGCTTTAAGAAAAAAATCCGCTGATGTTCTATCGAAATGTCCTGGTTGAAAATAATTATAGGATTTTTTATAAACAAACGCTAATCTAATTGGCCTATTCATTGCATTAATGAAAAATTATTTCTTAATTAGTCATACCATATTTTTATACTTAAAATTGTGATATTTTTGTAAATATTTTCACTTCATTGATGATGAAATCCTAGTGAATCCTATATACCTTTGATAAAAAAAATATTCATAGACAGAAATGATCACAAAAACTGAAAAAATTTATTCTCAAAGGAAAACTATTACATTTCTTTCGCTATTGATCATAACTACTATTTCTATACGATTGTATTTTTTACCATTTGAGGTTCCTTTCAAAACTGATGCTATAGATTACTTCTCCTTTGCATTTGAAGTTTCTAAAAATCAGAAATTTCCATTTGGAATATTACAAACTAATGATGGTTGGCCTATTCTACTATCTCCTATCTTTACAATTATTGGTCAATCTGATATGATGAACCTAATTAATGCGCAAAGGATAACAAGTGTTGTAATCTCTTCACTGACAATTATTCCAATATTTTTCCTTTGCAAAAAATTTGTTTCATCAAAATATGCTCTAATTGGTGCAAGTTTATTTGGTTTTAGTTATAGATTAATGGATAATTCTATACTGGGTTTATCAGAATCACTTTTTCTTTTTTTAATTTCATTTGTATTATTATATTCATTATCTAAAAATTCAACTTATTTTATTTTTTCGTTTATTTTTCTTAGTTTATCTGCTATTGTAAGATATGAATCTCTAATTTTTCTAATTCCATTAACTATTATATTTTTTATTAAATTTCGTAAACAAAAAATTTCTTATCTAAAATTTTCACTTTTTATTTTTATTTTTATTTTAATTCTATTACCTATTTCATCATTTAGAATTGAATCAAACGGAATAGATGGTTTGGTAAGTCACACTTTTGCTAATCAAAATATGTTAAACCCTAACTCATTCACTTCTATATCTGAGCCTGAAAAAATTGGTGAATGTTCATATGATTGTGTACAGAAACCTTCCACTTGGATTTCCAATGAATTATTAATTAGTTTCATGGGTACATCTCTCTTTAATACACTAAAATTTTTAGGATTTGTTTTAATTCCTCTTTTCATTTTTTTCATCCCTACTGGTATCTATAATCTGATAAAATTAAGAAATAAAGATCTTTTTTATCTTCTAATTTTTGGTATTTTTTTAATTATTCCTGCAATGTATGCTTTTGGAAGAGAAATTCAAGATGTTAGATATTTGTTTGTATTATTCCCAATTTTTTGTGCAATATCTGTTTATGGATTAAATTCTATTAAAAAATTCCAAAAAACAAAATTCGTAGTTTTAATTATCACTGTAATAATATTGTCATCAATAATTTTATTAATTTATGAACAACCAAATTATATTTATTCTAATGAAATATTACAAGTAACAAAAAATTTAGTTCAAAATGACAATGGTATAAATGATTATCCTGGAAATTCATATGTTAAAATTGCTACACTTGAAAAAAATTGGCCAGAATCTTTACCTATTGCATCAGCTTCAGATAATTTTGAAGCTACATTTTTTATTAAAAAAATTCCTTCTGGAGATTATGATTCTTTGGAAGAGTACATTTTGAATTCAAAAGAATTGGGACTAACTCATATTGTTTTAACAGAAAATAATCGTTCATTGTTTCTTGATAAACTCCTAAAAAATTATCAGGAATATTCATATCTTGAAAAAGTTTTTGATTCTGAAAATCATAACTTTGAAAATAAAATAATAGTTTTAAAAATTAATTATTTAGATTTTGAAAAACATGTGTAATCTTTATTATATTTCATTTCTCTAAAATTGTTAATCTTTGTACCCCGATTGCAAAAATCACACATAATACTATTGAACTCAAAACTAGACTAATTGCAATTCCTATAATATCATATACACTTCCTAGAATAATCATACCAATAACCATCACGCCTAACCCTGATAACCTTCCTGCAAGAACATATTTTGAATTTAATTGCCCTAATAATTTTGATTCAAAAATGACTGCTATTGAAGTTGGTATTATGTGAATACACATAATTTGTATTGCATCAGAAATCATAATGAATTTTGGAAAAAATATCTCAATAATGGTTGGCAAGAAAATCATTCCCAATATAGAAATAATTATTGAACAAATAACACTAAGAATTTTTAAACGATTATTTTCAACATTAGTTGCATCTTGTGCTAGTAAATATTTGAAAATTATTCCTGAAATAATTGACATAACTACAATGAATTGCATACCTAAACTGAAATTACCTAAAACAGTAAATCCAAGTAACGGAGCAACTAATACTTTATCAATTTGTCCATGTAAACCTGAACTTAATAATAAAATGTAATTATTAGTAATAAAACCTAATTTTGATCTTAATAATGAAAAATCTATTTTCATTTCCTGGAAATTTCTAATTATTCTTTTTAAATAAAATAAATATGAAAATCCTAATGCAAAAATTATACTTTCAAAACCGAAAAAGTGTAAAAATGAAATTCCAAGACATATAGTTAAAATTTTTTGTAAAATGACATATTTTGAATATGTTGAATAGAGTTTTTTACCTAAAAGATCACCAATTGCTAGTGCATTGATAACATATGCAAAAAGAAGTATTCCTATATCAATCTCATAAAATGATGGAATGACTATAATTACTATTGTCGATAAAACAACACTTGAAATTATAGAAATAAAATAAAGTGTTGATTGAATTTTTAAGTTTTTTGCAGCAAAAACGATTATTGTATTTTGACTTCCAAATAATGCAATGTAACTAATTGCACTTGCAATTCCAATAAGCCATTGTATTTCTCCATATTCTGAAGGTTCAATCTGTGATGCCAAATAAAACCAAAAAATTGCTCCTAAAGCAGTTCCTATAACATCTCCTGTCCCAATTTTTCCTACATCCTTAATTTTTTCTAAAAATACCATTTTTTTTCAATAAAATTAATTTTCATCTAATGATTTTATTTCTGCATCCATTTATTGAAATCATAATTTACAAAATCTACATTTTCCATTTCATTATCATTTGGTTTCCATGCTATATCAGCTAATACCAAAACTTTTGAAATTTTTTCTGTGGGATTTATTATCGCAGCTGCAATTCCATTTTTTACACATACCAGTGATGGTTTTTTTGGATTTACAGTAATCTCATGAAATTTTCCATCACTATCTTTTATCACTAAAATAATTTCGCCTTCTATGCATGCAAAATATGTTGTTCTATTTTTATGAAGATGTGGTCCTTTTACCTCCTTTGGATTTACAGAATTAACATATACCATTTTTGGATGATCTTCAATTATGTTGTCCCAGTCTCTCCAAATAACTGTCAATTCTCCATTAATATGAGAATCTATAACATCTTTCGTATCATGTTTTTCTAAATCATGAACAAAAAATTCATCATTATTCATAAAAAAAATCTGTGATTTTTGCCAATAAAAGTTTGGATTTAAAGGTACTAAGTAAATCATACAATATTTTATTAGGTCTCAAAGAATTGTGGCTATATGAGGCTACTTGTAACTGGGGGTTTGGGATTCATTGGTAGTAATTTCATTCTTAAAATTTTGAATGAAAATAATGATGTTCATATAACAAATGTAGATGCTGAGTTAGATGGTTCAAATAGAAAAAATCTGCAAAATCTAGAAAATTCCAATAATTATGAATTTTTCAAAGGTAATATCTCAAATAAAAAACTCATGGAAGAACAGATTACAAAATGTGATGCTGTGGTAAATTTTGCAGCTGAATCTTTTGTTGATCGAAGCATAAATGATGCAAATCCCTTTTTAGTATCAAACATACGTGGTGCTTTTACAATACTGGATATAATTACAAAACAAAAAAAGAGAATGATCCAAATTTCCACAGATGAAGTATTTGGGAGTTTATCTACTGGAACTGCAACTGAACAAACAAAATTCAATCCTTCAAGTCCATATGCTGCTACAAAAGCTGCTGCAGAATTAATCATTAATTCTTATAGCACAACATTTGATTCAGATGTAATTATAACAAGATGTACAAATAATTATGGTCCTAGACAATTTGCTGAAAAATTAATTCCAAAAACAATTATGCTAGCATATCAAAATAAAAAAATTCCTATTTATGGCAATGGCAAAAATGTTCGAGATTGGATTTATGTAGATGATCATTGTGATGCTGTATCTCTAGCACTCTTTAACGGAAAAAAAGGTGAATCTTATAATGTATCTGCATATAATGAAATCAATAATATTACAATAGTCAAAAAAATCCTTGATATTATGGATAAATCTGAAGATTTAATTGAATTTGTTGAAGATAGACCTGGTCATGATTTCAGATATAGTATGGATTCTCAAAAAATTTCTACTGAACTAAAATGGAAGACAAAATTAAATTTTAAAGATGGTTTAGAGAAAACTATTCAATGGTATATAGATAATCCTGAAATAATGAACAACTCATCTTCTACAATATTGAATTCTACTCCGTGGAAAATTTCTAATTAAAATAATGAGGAAAAATAAATGAAAGGAATTATTTTACATGGAGGGCACGGAACTCGTTTAAGGCCATTAACTCATACTGGTCCTAAACAACTTCTTCCAA
This sequence comes from Candidatus Nitrosopelagicus brevis, assembly GCF_000812185.1. Lineage (NCBI taxonomy): Archaea > Thermoproteati > Nitrososphaerota > Candidatus Nitrosopelagicus > Candidatus Nitrosopelagicus brevis. The sequence goes on from NZ_CP007026.1 coordinate 137,754, forward strand.
TTGCTAATAAACCAATGTCTGAATACTGTTTAAACTCAATCAAAGAAACTGGTATTACCGATATTGCAATAATCATTGGTGGTTTAGGCTCTAAAAAAGTTAAAGAATATTATGGAAATGGTGAGAACTTTGGTGTTAAAATAACATATGTTGAACAGGATGAACCCAGAGGAATTGCTCATGCAATAAATTTGTGTAAAGATTTTATCAATAATGAAAAATTCCTTGTTTTTCTTGGTGATAATATAATACAACGTTCAATATCGGATTTTGTAAAAAATTTTGATAAATCCAATTTTGATGCAACATTGTTACTATGTGAGGTTGATAATCCATCTAGATTTGGTATCGCAGAAATTAAAAATAAAAAAATTATAAAAATTGTTGAAAAACCTAAAAACCCTCTATCAAATCTTGCAGTGACTGGAATTTACTTATTGACGCCTAAAATATTTGAAATTATAGAAAATCTAAAACCATCATGGAGAAATGAATTAGAAATCACTGATGCACTAGACATATTATTAAATAAAAATAATAATCTAAGTTTTGAAATAATTACTGATTATTGGAAAGATACCGGAACTCCTCAGGATATTATACATGCCAATGGCGAAGTTATCAAAAATTTACCTGATTATTTTTATGGAAAAAAATCAGAAAATATGAAACTTGTTGGAAAAGTGTTAACTGGAAAAAATTCTATTATAGAAAAAAATGTGATCATTACTGGTCCTGTGATCATTGGAGAAAATTGCCAAATAAATTCTGGTGTTATTATTGGTCCTAATACTAGTATAGGTAATAATTCAATAATTAATCAAGGAAATATTGAAAATTCAATTATCATGGAAAATTGTGAAATAAATTCTTCAGGAAAAATTAGAGATAGTATAATCTCAAATAATTCAAAAATTATTCAACCCGATAAACCAACTGATGAGAAAATATTTCTACTCGGTGAAGGAACTAGAATTTATCTTTGATCTAATTTTTTATTATAATAGCTTGTGAACCAGTTAATTCAATTACTTGCAAATAATTTTCATCCATAAATTCTTTAAATGCTTTTTGAATTCCATCTGAATGATAATCATGTATTAAAATTATTCCTCCTCGAATCATTTTTGGAAAGAAAAATCTTAAAGAGTCAATCGTACTCTTATACAGATCTACATCTAAGTGTACAAAACAAAATTTTTTATTTATTATCTTTTCACCTGAACTAGGAAATTCACCTTTTATTATGTGAACATTTTTGTATTTGCTTAGAAGTTTTTTAATAGATTCTATACTTGTATTATTAAATTGATTTTCATACCAATGTTTTTCACCAAAATGTGTATCGTCATCTGATAATTTTGGGAGTCCTGTGAATGTATCAAAAAGATACAATTCTTTTTCTTTCTTTGCTTCACAAATTAATTTAGCTGAACCACCCTGGTACACTCCTACTTCTGCCATATCTCCATCAAGTGCTATTTGTGTTCTCACAATTGAATGGATCATATATGCTTCATATGGATAAAATGCAAAATCTACTTCTTTTCTGATTTTTTTTATTAATTCCACGGTTTCTTTATCTTTGTAAAATGATAGTAACCTGAACTGAAAACTTGTCGCGATTTTACTCAAAATGCCTCCTATACTTTTTGAATTATATACGATTTTTCTTGTTTTATCTGTCATAATTACATGGAAATTAATTAATAATTTAACATTATTACTAGTATGTTTTATTCGTCTTCAATATATTACACCTTTCTAGAGATTTATCAAATTGGAATCAAATGATGAAAATCCACTAATTAGTATAATTATCCTGAATTACAATGCTGGTAAATTACTTGAAGAATGCGTAGATTCCATTTATCATAGTAATTATAAAAATTATGAAATCATTATTGTTGACAATAATTCAACAGATAGTAGTCACATAGAATGTAAGGAAAAATTCCCGTTAATTGATCTGATAGAGAATAAAAAAAATTATGGTTATTGTGAAGGAAATAATATTGGGATTAGAAAATCTAAGGGAAAGTTTGTAATAATTCTCAATCCTGATACAATAGTTGATCCGAATTGGATGAATGAATTACTTCTTGGCCACCAAAAATTTGGTGATGGAATATATCAACCAAAATTTCTAACTATTGACAATGAATCAATCATACAAAGTACTGGTAATATGATACAGCTGTTTGGTTTTGGATATTCTAGAAATAAGGGCGATAAAGATGAACAACAATTCAATAATATGGAGACTGTAAATTATGCATCTGGAACTTGTTTATTCACATCTAAAAAAATATTTGAAAAATTAGAATTTTTTGATTCATTTCTTTTCGCATATCATGATGATTTAGATCTTTGTTGGAGAGCTAGCATGCAAGGAATTCAGTCTTATTACGTACCCACTTCAATCGTATTTCATCCTTCAGAAGGATTTAGTTTCAAATGGAGTAATTTTAAATTTTTTTTATTAGAAAGGAATAGATTATACTGTTTATTCACTCATTATTCTCGTAGTACAATTTTAAAATTATTTCCTTCATTAATATTAGTAGATTTTGCTGTTAGCTTTTTTTATCTAAAGAATGGACTATTTTATGAAAAAATCAAAGCTTCATTCAGTATTATAAAAAATCTAGGAACTATACAATCAAGATATAATAAAATTCAAAAAACAAGAACTGTTAATGATAAAGAAATAATATTTAATTTTAAAAATGAAGTAATTCTACCTAAAGGAACTAATATAAAAAATAAAATTCCATTTAATTCTATACTTAGAGTCTTATCAAAATTATCTAGAATGGCTATCTAATTTTTTTGATATTGCAATTGCAATAGCATATTTTTTTTCATGAGAAATTGAAGTAATAAAATCATATTTTTTTTCTTGATTTTTAATTTTAATTTTAGGTCTTGAATTTGTATGGAATGTTTCAATTTTGTTGAATAGTGTATTATGTGCAATTGATTTCTGGACTGCCTCTTTTAAAGCGAATTTTCCTGCAAAATGTGGATATGGGTCAGAAAATTTTCTGCAGTATTGTATTTCTAAATCAGTAAAAATTTTCTTGTAAAAGCTTTCATTTTCTATGAACTTTTTCTTTCGAAATCTTTCTATTTCTACAATATCTATTCCAATCTCTTTTTCCTCAATCAATTTTATCATTTTTTCTCTGCAAATTCTATTAAATTACAATTTGTATTTTTCATATTAAGCAAAACAAACGCAATTAATCTGTCTTCAAAACCTTTTGTTGGTTCTACAATAACCCTTCCACCATTATTGACCATTTTTTCTACTTCTTTGAAAATATCTTCCACTTCAAAACACAAGTGATGAAATCCTCCTCCTGATTCTGAGAATGTTTTCACAGGTGAATTATCTTCAATGGGCTCAATTAATTCAATATATACATCAGACGTTTTTAGAAAACAGACATTTACTTTTTGTGATTTTACTTCAACCGGTATTGATGTTTCTGTAAAATCTAGAAAATTAGTTAATTCGCCAAATGATTCTTTAATATTATTTACCACAATTCCGATATGATGTAATTTCATTACTCTATTTTACCTCCACGTTTTGTAAGTATATTTTTCAAATCTCCTATTTTTTTTATATCTAAAGTTTCATCAAGATCGAATTTTATATTGAATTCATTTTCAATTTCATCCAGTAATACATAAAAATTGAAAGAGTCCCACTCTTCTAAATTTTCAGGACTTGTTTCATCATTAATCTTATTATAATCAACATTAAACACTCTGGATATTATTTTATATAATTTCTCACTCATTTTTTTTCACTTTGATATGTTCTGGTTTTTTCATTATATCATCCGTATTAAAAACCCAAAAGTCATTTTCTTTCTTAAAACCTAATTTCTCATAAAAATTTTCAGCTGGTTTATTTTTTGCAGTTGGAATGAATTGTCCCATTATTCTCTTTACTCCTGATGATTTTGCATTTTCAATAATCTGACTTATCATAATTTCTTCTACCCCTCTGCCAATTATTCTACAACTAAGAAGAAATGTATCTATAATCCATTCCTCGTCATTCTTTTTTTCAATAATGTATGTACCTGTTATTCCATTGTCTCCAAACTTATCATTTACTTGTACACATTCAACAATTCTATCATCAGATGATGAAAATTTTGAAATATCTTCCTCTTGATAACGTCTGGTTGTTAAATTGAATTGATTTGTTTTTAATGTTAATTGAGAAATCCTTGGAATTGAAAAACTATCTGCCTTTTTCACCTCAACTTCAATATTCATTTGTTTCAAAAATTCATTAAAATTCCCAATCTTAGTCTCTAATTCTTTTCTTTTCTTTTGACCCAAATACATACTACTTCTCTTAGTATCTTCTTCAGTTATTTTCAAGGCATCAAATTCTATCATCTCTGTTAATATCTTGGCATATTGTGAAGAATCTCTTGGTAAATCCATAACTAATACCTCAGGTAATGATTCCCTTACATATTCCTGATTAATTGGATCATCATCAAAAAATACTATACTGTCTAAACCAATATTCAATTCTTCTGCAATTTTCTCAAGATTTACAACTTTATTGTCCCAATTAATTTTCATGCATGCAAAATCATCTTCTCTTAAAACCATACTTGGATGTTTTTGAATTACTTCAACAGCATCATTAAAATTATTTTTACTATTTATCGCTAAAAGTATCCCTCTTTGATTTAGAGCAAGTAATCTTTTTTGAAATTCAACAAATGTACGACCTACAGGATTATCTCCTAATTTAATATTATCAAATCCATCTTCACCAATTACTCCGCCCCATAATGTATTATCTAGATCTAGTACAATACATTTTTTTGTCATTCCCGTAACTGCATGTACATATCTCATTAGTTCATCAATAAATTTTGGTATATACTCTATTGAAATTTTAATATCACCTGAAAAAAATTGTTTATAATTAAAAATATTATTTTCACCATATTTTTGTATAAATTGATTAAAATCATATGTCAATAACATGTGTTGCTTGCTCCATTGAAATAGTTCATTATTAATCTCAAGAATTGCTTGTTTTAGAGATTTAACTGCATGGTCATCATCAATACCATATGGTGAATAATTTGGGATTTGTAGACTTGTTACAACTAACTTTGAATCAGAAATTCTTGTAAATATGTTGCAAATATTTTCTATTTCGCTTATTTTTGTAGATATTACTTTTGATTTGTCATCATCGTGAACTGAATACCATGAGAAAAAATAGTCACCTAAAATATGTCGTGTATCTAGAATCAGAAATGTTATGTCAGGTTTGAATTTGTATAATCCTGAATCTTGATTTAAAATCTCTTGATTATATTGATTATAATCTGCAACATATGTTATACAATCTATTCCTTTTTGAAAACACTTCACACGCATTGTTTCTTCAAATCCATTAATGGTCGAACTAGCTAAAAATGCAATGCGTAATTTTCCTCCTAATTCTCTAGGTTTGATAGTTTTTGCTTCATTCAAAAAATAAGCCAAATTCTCTTCATTTTTCATGTTAAATAAACAATAATTCTCTTGAATTTAGAATTTATCACACAAAGTTACTCATTCATTTTGTTAGAAATATTTAGATAGATTAAGAAATTCTCTCCCGTGTGAGTAATTTCGAAGAATTATCTAAAGATACTTTTAAAATTAATGAACAGGAATTGATGGAATATCATGGCTATTCTGGGGTAAGTGGAAGATTAAGACTGAGAATTAATTATTTGAGATCATGGTTACACCATAGTCTGGCATTTCATTCTACTCATTCAGGATTTGCTGTGAAGATGCAAAGATTGAGAGGAGTAAATATTGGAAAACATTGTCACTTTAACCCTTACGTACTCATAGATCTAATGTATCCTGAATTAATTACTATTGGAGATAATGTAACATTGGGTTCATTTTCTATGTTATTTGCACACAATAATCCTACTGCAAATTCATTTTTAAAATTAGGCGACTATCCAAGAAAGACTGGAGAGATTAATATAAAATCCGGTGCAGTGATTAATCCCGGTGCAATAATTACATTAGGTGTAACTATTGGAAAAAATTCAATTATTTCTTCTGGCTGTGTTGTAACTCAAGATATTCCTGATTATTGTGTTGTGGTTGGCAATCCTGCTAGAATTATAAAAAAAATAGATCATTAATATGAACAAAAATTTATTGGGAATTGATTTTGAAGACTGGTTTCATCCAGAATTAGTTCAGAAATATATTTCAAAAGAAAATCATGAGCCAAAAATTATTAATGGTATTGAAAAAATTCTAGAACTTTTACGAAAAAAAGAATCTAATGCTACATTTTTTGTTGTTGGTGAATTACTTGAATTTAAACCAGAATTATTTGATATTATATTAGAAAATGGACATGAAATTGCTTTTCACACAATGAAACATGATAGAATTGATTCTTTAAATTTCCAAAATATTTTTGAAACTGAAATAAGAAAATTTCATTCATTAACAAATGGAAAGTCTAGAGGATTTCGTGCTCCAAGTTTTTCATTAAACCAAAAAAGTTCATGGTTAATAGATGTATTAGAAAATAATAATTATACTTATGATAGTAGTATTGTCCCTGCAAAAACCTCTCTTTATGGTATGCCTGATGCAGAAATAAAACCATATACGATTACTAGTAATTCACTAGAAAAAAATTCAAATGGAAAGATAACTGAATTCCCAATATTAGTCACAAAATTTTTAGGAAAAACAATTCCTGCCGGAGGAGGTTTTTATCTTAGAACATTACCTATGAAAATTATTACAAATGCAATAAAAAACTATGAGAAAAAAAACATACCTTCAACATTCTATATTCATTCCTGGGAGTTAACCCCAGAATTTATGCCAAAAATTAAAATGTCAAAAAAGGATGATTTTATAACTTATCATAATCTTGGTAAGGCTTTTGATAAAATGGATTCTTTATTAGATGAGTTTGAATTCACATCTTTCGAAAATTTCTCCAAATGAGCTGATTTAATTTAATAGAATCCTCTAAAAAGTGGTTAAAATTCTTAAATTTATGAAAATTGCTTTAGTATGTCCTGCATCTTTACCTGCAACTCAATTTGGAGGAATTGTGTTTTTGGCTGTTGATCTTGCTCGTGAGATCTCTAACATAGGTCATGATGTTACTATCTATACAACTGATCTAGATTTTAGTAATGGTCCAAATAAATTCAACAAGAATTTACCTCGAAATGAAAAAGTTGAAAAATTTGTAATTAACAGAACACATGTTTGGTTTTCATTAAAATTATTTTTTATTAATACATCCATGTTTAAACAAATTCAAAAAGATAAACCTGATATTATACACACAATAGGATTAAGAAGTTACCAATCATTAACTGCATTAAAAATCTCTAAAAAATTAAAAATTCCCTTAATTGTATCTGATCAAGGTGGATTAACAACTCATCCATTTCTAAAACATTCCAGTATATTTCTAAGAATTTTATATAAAATACAAAATTACTTTGTAAAACAAATTATTAATCATGCAACTATAGTTAGTGCCGCAAATGAATATGAAAAAAATATTTTTTTAGACATAAATAAAAATTCTAATGTTCAAATTATAAGAAATGGTGTTAATTTAGAAAATCTAGTCAGTGAGATCAATTTCAAAGAAAAATATCAAATAACATCAAAATTCATTCTATTTGTTGGAAGATTCTCAAAAAGTAAGGGTATTGAAACATTAATTCATGCATTAAACATAATCCAAACTGACCAAAAATTTTCTGATACAATTCTTGTAATAATGGGTGTTGATTTTGGATATGAAAAAGATATGGAAGAATTAATTAAAAAATTTAATCTCTCGAAAAGAATAATGGTAATTAAAAATCCTCCACGAAAAGATGTAATATCTGCATATGGTGAAAGTGAATTTTTAGTTCTTCCATCTCATTGGGAATTATCACCTCTTGTTCCATTGGAGTCTTTTGCTTTTAAAAAACCAGTAATTTCTACTAATTCACATGGAATTCCATTTACAGTACAAGATAACAAAAATGGAATTCTTGTAGAACCCGACAATCCACCACAACTAGCAGATGCAATAGAAAAATTACTTCTAGATGATAATTTAAGAATAAGAATGGGTCTATCTGGATATAATTTTGTACATGAAGAATGTAATTGTGTTTCTATGGCAAAGAATTCTTTGAAATTATATGAGCAGGTGTTAGAAAATAATGATAATAAATAGAGGTATTTGAGGTTGAAAATATGAAAAAAGATTTTTTTAAAGATTCTAAAATTAAATTTCCTGCATATGAACCATGGATATCAAAAGAAGATGAAAAAATTATCAGTAAAACACTCAAACAAAGTATGTTAACACTTGGTCCTCAATTAGAAAAGTTTGAGGCTGATTTTTGTAAATACTCGAAGGCAAAATATGCAGTAGCAGTATCAAATTGTACTGCTGCATTACATTTATCACTAAAAGCATTAGGAATTAAAGAAAATGATGAAGTCATTATACCTGATCTAACTTTTGTTGCTGACGCTAATGCAGTGCTTGCTTGTAATGCAAAACCGATAGCTGTCGATATAAACAAAGAAAATTTCTTTTTATCTATTTCAAATGTAAAAAAAAATATTACAAAAAGAACCAAAGCAATAATTCCAGTTCATATTTATGGCCAAGTTTGTAATATTGAAGAGATTTTAGATATGGCAAAAGATAACAATCTAAAAGTTATAGAAGATTGTGCACACGCTGTTGGAACATTTCATAAATCAAAACATGTAGGAACAATTGGTCATACTGGGTGCTTTTCATTTTACCCAACCAAAAACATTACAACTGCTGAAGGAGGAATGGTGACAACAAATTCAAAAAATATTGCTGAAAAAGTTAGACAACTGCGAAGTCATGGGATGACAAAATCTCTAAAAAGTCGTTATTCCAGTGAATATCCTTGGGTTTTTGATATTGTTGAACCAGGATACAATTATAGATTGGATGAAATAAGATCCGCGTTAGGAATAACACAACTAAAGAGAATTAAAAAAATAAATGAACTTCGTAAAAAAGCATCTTTCTATTATCATAGAAATTTAAAAAATATTCCTGGAATAATCCTGCCAGATATGGTGCGTGATAGAAGTCACTCTTATCACTTATACACAATTCGTGTGACTAAACCTTTCAAATTATCAAGAAATCAATTGTATAAGAAACTAAAAGAAAATGGAATTAGAACAACGGTGTATTGGATGCCAATTCATGAATATGCAGCATACCGTAAATTTACAAAGAAATCTAATGTTGTCAATACAACGAAAATCTATGATGAGATTTTAGCACTTCCATTATTTCCAAATATTTCTAAAAAACATCAGGATGCAGTAATTAAAGTAATTAAATCTGTATTATAATTCGCTAAGAAATACTTGTTTTTCTGTATTTGAAGAATGTCTATGGGCTTCCATGACTTTTGCTTGTTTTAACAATTCGTCTTCAAAATTATATGATGAATTTTTTGTCCCAGTAATTTCCATACAAAAAGTATCAAGTATTTCTAGAAAATGATCTTTTGGTTGAATTTTGAAGGTATCATTTTTTCTACCTTCCCAATTATTTTCTGTATTATATTGTAAATTAATCTTAGTTGTAAAATCAGGAGGAACAGAGTAAGCTCTATCTGTGGATATCACACCATCTGTTCCCCAGACTTCATATTTTGCTTGATAATAGTTTCCATTTCCAAATGAAATTGATGCGTTCTTGTTATTTTCATATATCAAAACAGAAGTACCTTTAACATCCACTGGGTTATCTGCTTGATTATATCGTAATGTACATCCTACAGAAATAGGTTCTTCATCAAAGATCATTCTACTTGCACAAATTGGATAACATCCAGAATCATTCAAGAATCCACCACCTTTAAGATCATTGTATCTAATATCGCCCTCTGGAAATGCTGGAAATCCAAAACTACCATTGAATGCTACAAGTTGACCAATTTTATTTTCACTAATCAATTCTTTTACTTTTTGATGCTGTGGATGGAATCGGAACATAAAACCCTCCATTAGTCGAACATTGTTTTGCTTTGCAGATTCAACCATTTCTCTTGCATTAGTTAGAGAATATGTAGCAGATTTTTCAACATAAACATGTTTTCCTGCAGCTGTTGCCCTGTTGGATAATTCTGCATGTGTCCCAATTGGAGTTGAAATGTACACTGCATCAATTGAATCATCTGAAAATACATCTTCATAACTGCCAAATTTTTTACACTTGAACTCTTTGGCAAATTCTTTTACTTTGCCATCAGACGCACTACCAATTATTTCAAGTTCTGTAAATTCTGATTTTAATATGGCAGGAATCACAGAACGCTTTGCAATACGTGAACAACCAATGACACCAAATTTTAGAGGCTCCATTTTTCTCATAGATAGGAAATAATTCCTCTAACATGTGGTCCAACAAAGTTTTCAATCTTCATTAATTGCTTGATTTGATATAATGTAACCCAAATGAATGAATCTGGAATTTCCAAGTCTTTGTCTTCAGTAACTTCTACGATCATATTGTAATTTGATTTTAAATAAAATCTACCGCCATCTTCTGATTGCCATTTTGCATAGATGATGTTTAGATTATTTTCTTCATTAAAATATTCAGCAAATAATGGCTTTGAACCTCCATGTGCTTTTAACAAATTACTTGTTGTTGCTTGAAGTGTTGGTGATAATTGTAATTTTCCAATATTGCCTGGCTCTGCTTTTGCCTGCAAAAGATAATGTGGTATACCATTAATTCTTTTCATTAAAATTCCCAAAATACCACCTGGGTTTTTTGCAATCATTGGCTGTGTCCAACCTTTTTTTCCAACTTCACGATCAAATGTATTAGACGCTTTAACACCGATTACTTGAAAAAATCCACCAGATTCATGTTTTACATTACCCGTGTTTGAGTCTACGTTCCATTTGTCCAAATCATTAACGCCAATTTCTTCTACAATCATATCTGATTCTTCACGTTTTTTGTTAAACCATTCAATGACATAATCCAGTTTGTTTATTTGATTGTCATCTCTTATGGATTCAAGCATAGTTTGAATTCTTGAAATTGTGTCAGAATCTAATTCATATTCATTATTTTCCAATATCACTTTAATTTCATCAATTATCATAGGAAACTCTGAACATGTAGTCTAATTATATTTTCTACTCTAATTCATGTAAAGTATCATTAAAGATTGAGATTAATGGAAAAACTTTGAGTAGTATGTTTTATAGGTAAAAATCCAAGAATCATTAAAGGATTAAAATGAGTCTCGCAATTGGAATTCCTGCTTATAATGAAGAAAAAAATATTGCTGTAATTATTACGCAATTAAAGGAAATTACTGATAAAATTATTGTTTGTGATGACGGGTCCAGAGATCTTACATCTAAAATTTCTGAAGATTTAGGTGCTATTGTGATAAAACATGAAAAAAATTTAGGTTATGGGGCAGCTATTAGAAGTATATTCTTAAAAGCAAAAGATTTGGATTGTGATGCATTAGTAACATTTGACGCTGATGGTCAACATAGAATTCAGGATATTAGCAAAGTAATACAACCAATTATTGAAAAGAAATCAGATATTGTAATTGGTTCTAGATTTTTAGATGATGGGGAAAAAGAAGTTCCAAACTATAGAAAAGTTGGAATTAAAGTAATTACAAAAATTACCAATATGTCAATTAAAAAAGAATTAACTGATTCTCAAAGTGGATTCAGAGCTTATTCTAAACAAGTTTTATCTGAATTGAATCCCTCGGAATTAGGAATGGGAATTTCTACAGAAATATTGATTAAAGCAAGTAGTCAAGAATTTAGAATAACTGAAGTGCCAATAAAAATTATGTATGGTGGAAATACATCAACACATAATCCTATTTCACACGGTTCGTCAGTTTTACTTAGTACTATAAAATTCACTTCAATTGAAAATCCATTAAAATTTTATGGCATTCCTTCAGTATTTTTTCTTATAATTGGTTTATCTTTTACTATATGGACAATACAAGAATATGCAATTAGTGGTGAAATAATTACAAATATTGCAATTATTGCAATAGGTTGTGTAATAGTTGGTGTAGTCCTATTGCTGTGTGCCATCTTACTTTATTCATTAGTTTCTGTAGTACGAGAAGGAAAAAATTAATCTTAAATGATTCAAAAACTAAAACATCTTAGGTACTTACAAAAAAGCATTAAAAATTAATCATGAAAAATTATTTACTCTTAGATTCTGAATTTGATTTAGATCTATTAATAAAAACAAAAGAAAATTTTGAAAAAATTGTTTGTTTTGATCTTAATTCTCATTTAATTTTAGAAGAAAATCAAATTGATCATATTTTAGCTGATGAGTATATTGATAAATCAACTATTGAAAAAATTCAATCAGAAAGTTTTTCCTTTTCAAAATGGTATTTAAATGAAAATCTATTCAAATACATTATTTATGAAAACATCAATCTTGGAAAACTATTCAATATACAATTCATGGATATGGTTGTACCTTTTCTAACAAAATTTACACAAATTAATAACATTACAAAAATTTGTCCAAATATCTCTTGCACATCTTCATTATACGAATTAGTACAATATTTTTCAAAAAATGTAAAACATTTTTCTTCCAAATCTAATATTCAAAATAAAAAAATAAGTTATGAATATAAATTTGGAAAATTCAATTTCACTGTTAATCTTTCAGAAAACCAATTTAAAAAAATTAAAAATACTGTTGATTTGTTCCTACAATCTCCTTTTGAGGGTTCAAAAAATAAAAAATCTAAAAATCTACTTTTTATTGAGATTGATCCTATCAAATACAAAAATTTATTCATTAATTCTGAAAATTATGATTGTAGAATAACCTTATTTAATAATCGAAAACCTGCTGTTTGGAATTATGATTCATGGAAAATTATAAAAAAATCTAGATCAAAAATAGTTAATATTAATTCTTTATTTGATTCTGAATCTAAAAACAAAATTTTTTCAGGTACCTCTGAGTTAAAAAATCAATTAAATTTAATGTGGTCAAATGATGATTATTTTTCCACTTTTTTTAGTTTTAACGGTTTATCTTTCTGGGAAATTTTTTCAAAACAATTTATTCCTGAAATTAATTCAAAATTTTTATCTTTTATAGAGTACATTGAATCCACAAAAAAATTATTTCAAAAAAAGCATTTTGATTCAATATTAATTTTATCTGAAGCTGGTGTACAAGAACAAATCACACTTCAACTTGCAAAACAAAATAAAATTCCTGTTGTACTATTACAACATGGAGTACCATATGATACTCCAAATGCAATTAGTAGAAATAATTTATTAGGATTTTTTCCTAATGATTCTGATTTTTTTATTTCATGGGGAAAAATTATTAGTAAATATGTAGAAAACTTTAGAATATCTAAAGATAAGATACAAGACTTAGGTAATCCTGTTTTTGATCAATTATTTGATCATAACGATAATACCTCAAATGAATTTATCTTAATTGCAACTTCTCCTCCTATGAAAGATTTTGTAATAGATAATACGGTTAATGTTCAAATAAATTATTATTCCATACTAAATGAGATCTGTGATTTTCTTACTAAATTGAATAAGAAAGTAATAATAAAACCTCATCCCTCATTAGAAGATAAAAATCTAGAAAATTTTAAACATTTTGAGAATGTTGAAATTATAAAAAATGGAGATATTATTCCTTTAATAAAAAAATGTGAATTACTAATTACTTTTGATCTATCAACGACAATTCTTGAATCTCAAATACTCAAAAAACCTGTGTTGAGTATATCTCTCAAGGACTATGGATTTGGGAAATCAGAAATTTTCAAAAGAGATACTTGTACCACTACATCAATTGTAAATTTTCCAGAAGAACTCAAAAAAATATTATCTAATAACATAACTTACAAACAAAATCCTAAAATAAACTCATTCTTGAAGGATTACCTCTCTTGTCAAGGTAATTCTGCAAAATCAGTATTGTACTTTCTATCTAATTTGTAATTATTGTTATATATGTGATAATTTTTTTTATATCATGTCACGTTTGCAAACTATCAAAGAAATTTTTCAACTTTATATTAATAAAAAAAAGTTTTACATGTTCCCAATTTTCATATTACTCTTGGCACTTGTTGGAGTCACAGCTTTAGCACAATCAGGACTTGTAGCCTTTATCTATCCGATATAATATGCAGACATCATCACCTAGATTCAAATCACTTGCAGTGACTGCAGGATTATCTTTCTGGTTCTTTATTATTACGTCCGGAACTGGTTCTTTTTCTATCCTCTATTTTGCTCTCTTCGTTGGAATTGTTTTAACTATTACTCAAGTATTTGCGAAAAAAATTTCAAAAGGATTGGATATTTTTGCTATAATAAACACAAAAGTTTTCTTAGGCAGTCTTTACATTTTCGTTATATCCATTTATGGTATTCTGTTCAAACTCCTACGAATTGATTTATTACGTTTAAAAAAACAAAATCAATCCTATTGGCTTGAGATTGAATCCTCAAATGATGTGAGGAAGATGTTCTAGTGTATACTCTTGGAATTTCATGTTATTATCATGATTCGGCTGCTGCATTACTCAAAGATGGTGTTGTTGTTGCAGCAGTTGAAGAGGAGAGATTCTCTAGAAAGAAATTTGATGATGATTATCCACGAATGGCAATTGAATGGTGTTTGAAAGAAGCAGGAATTTCACCTTCTGATATAAAATCAGTAGCATTTTACGATAAACCTGTTCTCAAATTTGAAAGATTGCTTGATAATTATATTGCCGTGGCACCTAGAGGTTTATACAGTTTTTTGAATACTATGCCAAAATGGTTACACAGTAGGCTCTGGACAAAAAGTGAAATTAAAAAATCACTTAAGGGATTTACTGGAGAAATTCTATTTCCTGAACATCATATGTCGCATGCAGCACATGCATTCTATACCTCTCAGTTTGAAGAATCTGCAATACTTACTGTTGATGGAGTAGGTGAGTGGAGCACTACATCGTTTGGACATGCAAAAAATAACACCATTAATTTAACTCACGATATACGTTGGCCTCATTCTCTTGGATTATTTTATTCTGCATTCACGTATTTTTTGGGATTTAGAGTGAATGAAGGTGAGTACAAGCTAATGGGACTTGCATCTTATGGTAAACCAAAATATTATGATGAAATCATACACAATCTTGTCGATATCAAAGATGATGGAAGTATACATCTTGATATGAGTTATTTTGCATTTACATATGACAAAGTAATGACAAATGAAAAATTTTCTAAATTATTTGGTATTGAACCACGAAAGAAAAATGAGAAAGCTGAACAAATTCATTTTGATATTGGTGCAAGTGCACAAAAAGTTTTAGAAGATATCCTATTAAAAATGGTAAACCATGTCTATGAAAATTCTAATTCGAAGAATCTATGTATTGGTGGAGGAGTTGCACTAAACGGTGTTGCAAATTATAGAATATTAAAAGAAGGTCATTTTGATAATATCCATGTACCTCCATCACCAGGAGATGCAGGAAGTGCAGTTGGTTGTGCACAATACATCTATTATAATTATCACAATAATCAAAGAATTATTCATAAAAATCCTTCCCATCAAATTACTGAAAATGTATACGTTGGACCATCATTTTCAAACGAAGAAATTTTTGAATATCTAAATTCTGAAAAAATATCATTTGAAAAAATAGAAGGTGATGAATTATTATCTAGAACGGCTAAACTAATCTCTGATGGAAATATAGTCGGTTGGTATCAAGATAAAATGGAATGGGGTCCACGTGCACTTGGTTGTAGAAGTATACTTGCAGATCCAAGAAAAGCAGAAATGAAAGATATTCTTAATGAAAAAATTAAACATAGAGAATCATTCAGACCATTTGCGCCATCAATCCTAGAAGAATATGTTTCAGAATATTTTGATATTGATCGTATTAGTCCATACATGTTGATGGTAGTACCTGTAAAGAAACCAGAAAAAATTCCTGCAGTTACTCATGTTGATGGTACTGGTCGTTTACAAACAGTACATCGAGAAGCAAATCCTCTTTATTATGATTTAATTAAAGAGTTTTACAAAATTACTGGTGTTCCTGTAGTGATTAACACTTCGATGAATGTTATGGGTGAACCAATTGTTCACACTCCTGAACAGGCATATCAAATGATAGTGAAAACAGATATGGATTATTTGGTAATGGGAAATTATTTGGTGAAAAAATAGTGTCAGTACAGGTCGGATATAAGAAACAATTTTTTCTATATCTCTTATTATTTTTAATATTAATAGTTACAATTGAATCTGGAATTCGTATTTATGATCATTATTATCCATCATGTAGTTTTTTTGATAGCGATGTTTTTCTTGAAATGGATGATAATCTTAAACGAACAATTTGTCATGATAATAGTAAATTGAAATGGTCAATTATGCCTCTGCGTTTAGAACCTAATCAAAACTTTGAGACTCTAAATGTTAATTCTGATGGGTTTAGAGGACCAGAACTTCAAGAAAATTCTAAATATAGAATCTTTATTGTTGGTGGTTCCACAGTCTTTGGTGTAGGTGCAACATCAGATAATCATACTATTCCTGGTTATATTCAACAATTTTTTGATAAACAATTTCCAGATGAAGATATTGAAATAATTAACGCTGGTATTCCAAAAGCTTATTCTTCTACTGAAGCAGAATTTATAAAAAATTCATTGGTAAATTATAATCCAGACTTGATTGTAATTTATGATGGATGGAATGATCTCAATCACTCTTACAAACAATTTGAATCAATTGATAGTTCTCCAACTGATGAATTAATTAGAATGATAAATAGAAGTGATTACCTAACACCTAAAGTTCTTATTCAACAATATTTCAATTACCAAAGAACATCTACTGATATTATGGATTTTGATTCATCATATATATCAGAAAAGGTAAATTTATGGAAAAACAACTTAGAAGAAACCTGTAAAAATAGTGAAGTACAAAATTTGAAAACAGTAATTATCCTGCAACCATTACTTGGTACTGGAAATAAAATATTATCTGAAGAAGAAATGCATTATCATGAACACTATGATTCCAAAACTATGATAAAATATTATGAATCATATGCTGAAAATCTTAATGATCTGATAAATTCATGTAATAAAACAATTGATCTAAGAGATGTTTTTGATCCATATGAACAGACTGTCTATTATGATGCTGGCCATATTAGTGATTTTGGTAACAAAATTGTTGCATCAGAAATCTATAATCATTTATCCATATTTTTGAAAAATGAAATTTCTAAATAAAATCTAAAACATATTTTTTAAAATTTTTTTCATTAATTATACTACAACATCGAGATGTTTGTACAATTCTTTATTTTCTGTAAAATAATCAATGGTGTTTTTTAATCCTTCTTCTAATCCAATTTTTGGTGACCAGTCTAATTTTTTCATACAATTAGTAGGATCCGTGAAAAGTCTTCCTGCTTCACCAGGATTAATTTTTCCGGAAAATATAGGTTTAAGATCACTATTCATTAAATCCAGAATTTTTTGGGCTAAATCTGCGATTGTAAGTTCCGTACCGGTTCCAATATTGATAACTTGTCCATCCACATCATTAGCTACTCCAAGTTTTGCATATGCATCAGCTGCATCAGTAACATACATGTAATCTCTACTTTGTTTACCATCGCCATAAACAACTGGAGGTTCATTATTAAGAATTTTTAATATAAATTTTGGAATTGCTTTCTCAATACTTTGTCTTGGACCATATATTCCAAAGAATCTTGACATTACAACTGGCATGTCATATGTACAAAAATATGAGAACATTAAACGATCAGATGCAACTTTTCCTGCAGCATAAGGACTACGTGGTACTAATTCATTATCTTCTGTTATGGGAACTTTGTTTGGCTTTCCATAAACTTCTGCACTACCTGCATGAACAATTTTTCTAACATCATTAATTCGTGCTGCTTCTAGAACATTTGCTGTTCCAACTGTATTTGTCACATAAGTCTCCAGAGGATTATGTAAGGAATACTGAACATGACTTTGAGCACCCAGATGATAAATTATATCGGTATCTTTAGTTTCTTGAACCAGTAGTGATAAATCAGAAATTTCACCCCATCTGATTTTTAGATGTGTCTTTAGATGAGGAATTGATTTTATTACATTACTAGAATTTCTTCTAACTAATGCAGTTACATTGGCTCCTAATTCGACTAGCCTATCACAAACAAAACTTGGAATAAACCCATCAGCACCAGTAACAAGAACATTCAATCCTTTAAAATCCGTATTACTCAATATGATGAAATCTTGATTATATCTTATAAATCAATAAAATAAATAAAACCATATTCAGAAACAATTGTGTTAATTGGTAGAGCACCATTAAGAATTAGTTTTTCTGGAGGTGGAACAGATTTTGAGGATTATCACAATTCTCATACAGGATATTCGATATGCACTTCAATTAACTTGTACACGTATGTTATTGCAAAAAAACGTAATGATAATTTACTGCAAGGATTCTCACCAGATTTTGCATCTCATCTTTCACCAAGTTCATACAAAAAAGTGAAACCATTATGGGGACATGAAATACCTCTAGCCTGTTTAAAAGAATTAAAATTTAAAGAAGGATTAGATATATTCATCTGCACTGATGTATCTGCAGGCTCTGGTCTTGGGTCTTCATCATCTTTGGCAACAAATATTGTTAATGTAATTAGTACAATGAAAAATAAAAAATGGTCTAAAAATAAAATTGCAATGTTGGCATATAAAATTAGTACCTCTAATTTAAAATGGAATATTGGAAAACAGGATGAGTTTGCATCTGCGTTTGGAGGAATAAATCTCTATAAATATACAAAAAATAAAGTCACAGTTACACCCGTAAAATTAAATAAATCAACAAGAAATGAAATTGAAAAAAACTCTTTACTATTTTTTATTGGAAATAGAAAACCATCTTACGATATACTTTCTGAACAATTGAAAAATATTAATAAAAATAAATCAGAAACAATTAATGCATTACATAAAGTCAAAGAATTAACCTTGGAAATGTATACTGCACTAAGAAAAAATGATCTTAATTTATTTCAAGATATACTGAAACAATCTTGGATTGAAAAGAAAAAATATGCATCTGGAATAACAAATCCTAAAATTGATGCAATCATAAAAAAAGGATTTTCATTAGGTGCTGGTGCAATGAAGGTTACTGGTGCTGGTGGTGGAGGACACCTGTACATGTATGCCGAAAAGTCTAAACATAAACGAATTATAAGAAATATGTCAAAAATTGGTATACAAAACATTGATTTTACATTTACAAAAGATGGAGCAAAAGTTGTTGATGTTGGTGACATTTGAAAATTGATGTAATATGACTGATAATGATGACATAATAAAAAATTTGGATGAGCAAATTAATTGCATATCAAAAATTAAATCTGAACAATTGGATATAATTGAAAAAATACTTGAAGTTTTAGAAACTGCAAGAAAAACTAATCAAAAAATAATACTTTTTGGTAATGGTGGAAGTGCTTCAACCTCTTCACATTTTGCATCTGATTTACAAAAAACAAGTATAGTTGATAATGCAAATAGATTTCGTGCAATATGCCTTACTGATAATATTCCTGTTCTTACTGCTTGGGCAAACGATACTTCCTATGAAGATATTTTTTCTAGTCAGTTAGAAAATTTCTTAGATAGTGATGATGTAGTTCTTGCTATCAGTGGTAGTGGTAATTCTCCAAATGTTGTCAAAGCCGTTGAATTAGCAAATAAAATGGGTGCAAAAACCATTTCATTAACAGGTAAAGATGGCGGAATGCTATCAAAAATATCAAAAATAAATCTAAATATTCCTAATTCAGATATGTTGACAATAGAAACAATGCATCTGTTAATATGTCATCTTCTTACTACATTACTTAGAAAAAAAGGCAATCCAGCTTTTTCGTACTAATGTCAAGAGCTGCTATCTTCTTAGATAGAGATGGGGTAATTAACCAAAAAAGAGATGATTATGTAAAAAATATCTCTGAATTAGAGATATTTGAATATGTTCCAAATGCAATAAATCTTTTAAAAAAGAATAATTTTTTGATAATTTTGATCACAAATCAATCTATAATAAATCGAAAAATAGTCACACTTGATACACTAAATGCTATTCATAAAAAACTTCAAAATTTTTTAAATGAACATAATACTTCTATTGATGCAATTTATTTTTGTCCTCATAAACCTGATGAAAATTGTGATTGTAGAAAACCTCAACCAGGTTTGATCTTAAAAGCAACAAAAGAATTTGATATTAATTTAGAAGAAAGTTGGTTTATTGGTGATAGTCAAACCGATATTGAGGCTGCAAATTTGGCTAATTGTAATAGCTTTCTTGTAAATGATAGTCATAATCTAATGTATGCCGCACAAGAAATAATTAAATTAAAAAATTCAAGTGTTTAACTAATTTATATTATCTTTTATTAAAATCAGTGTATGAAAACTGCTGTTGTAATTCCATCTATGAGAGGTCCAAAATGTCTTGAGAGTTTTCTAGAAATTGCTCCTGAAAATGTTGATTTTATTATTATTTCAGAAAAAAAATTAGAAAAGAAATATGAAAGGACTGTAGAATTTAACGATAAAGAGGTTTTTGAAAAATCCTGGATCTTTAATAGACATACAAAACGGAATTTTGGTTTTGCATATGCCTTACAACAAAATTATGATGCAGTTGTGAATCTTGATGATGATTGTTTTCCAAAATCTAATACCTATTTCACTGATCATATTGAACGATTAAAATCATCATCACATGATTACTTTAATATTTTGAATGCATATTCCAATATCCCTTCTGATGTATTTTTCCACGGAGCACGTGGTCATCCAACCAGTATAACCAAAAAATCTCAGGTTGTTGTTAATCAAGGATTATGGGAATGTGATTTAGATCTACCTGCAAGAACAATTAGTAATATTCTATCAAGTAAAGATGGAAAAATACCTGAACCCTTATGTAATCAAAGCAAAGTCCTTCAAGATTTTGTTATACCAAAAAACCAATTTACAACAGTTTGTGGTATGAATACATCTTTTTTAAAAGAAGTAATTCCTGCATTTCCATATACTTACCAAGAACCAGATGGTTTTGGTGTTGCAAGATATGACGATATTTGGTCCGGTCTCTTCATTAAAAAAATTCTAGATAAATTAGACAAAAGGATGAGTGCTGGTTTTCCAATTGTTTCTCATGAAAAAGGAACACGTGATGTAAATATTGATGTTAAATTTGAAGATAAAGGTGATACTATGAACTCATTCCTTTGGAATAATCTATCTGATTTAACATTAGAAACCAATGATTATACTTCCTGCTTTTTAGAAATTGCCGATTGGTTAGGTAAAACAAGCAAAAATAATAATTCATTAAAATTCTTTGAAAAAGTTGCAGAATCAATGTATGGTTGGATTAAATTCTTAGATAGTAAATTCTAAAAGACTGTCCGCCAAATATTGATATGAATAATGAAAAATCTACTCAACTAAAATTACTAATTACTGGCGCAAATGGGTTCATCGGAACTAATTTTATAAAAAAATTTCATAATAATTATGACATAATTGCATTAACTCATAATAATAATTCATTAAAAAATTTTTCAGGCATAAAAAATATAATTATTGAATCTAATGATATTTTAGATAATTCAATAATTGAAAAAATTGTTTCGTATAATCCTGATGTGGTATTACATCTAGCGAATTTTGGTTATCTTAGAGATTGTGAAAATAACCCTGAAAAAACATATCAAACAAATGTTGTTGGGCTACGTAATATTCTACAAATTTGCCAAAAAATTAATTCAAAAATAATTTTTACATCATCAAGAGAAGTATACGGTGAAACTATTCGAGAAACAAGTTCTGAAACTGATGAATTAAATCCTAATAATGTATTAGGAAAAACAAAAATTCTATCAGAAAATCTCATAATATCTAACTCCGATATTTCAAAATTTGATTATACAATTCTTAGACTATCAAATGTTTTTGGTCCCCATTCTCCATCTTCTGTTGTAGGTTTAATGTTAACACATGCTTTAAAAGAAAAAAAAATTATTGTTTATGGAGGAAAACAAACATTAAATCTTGTTTACATAGATTATGTTATTGATATTATTGATAAAATAATCTGCTCTCCTGAACTAACAAAAAATAAAATTTTGAATATTGGTTCAAATGAAAATATTACAATTATTGATCTTGCTAGAAAATTAACTAATCTATTTAATGAAAAAATTGATATTCTTAAACTTGAACCACGTGATTCTGAAACCAAATATTTTAAACCAAACTTACAAAAAATTCATGAATTGTTTAATTTTAATTCTAAAAAAACTATTAATGAAGAATTAAAAGAAACACTTGACTGGTTTAGAGAAAATTCTAAAGATTAATTTAATTCTAAATTATGCCTTTATTGGTTTCACTTCTCTTATTAGACGATTTGCGTCAATTCCTACTTCTGATTCATTTTCTTTAAGATTTTCTGGATTAAATTTGTATCTTCTCTGTTTCCTTCCCCAAAATAATGTTCTATAACACCATGTTATAGGATCATTTTCAATAACCAAATTTCTATAATAATACTTTTTTTCAGATTGCTTTAATTCATTACTAGTATTGACAAAGAATTCCTTCCAATCAAACTTGAATTCTTCTGTTTTTATCTCCATATCGTCATCTTTTGTTGTAAGTAGAAAAGCTTCAAGTTTTACAAGATCATTTGTAATATCTTTAGAAGTTCCATAACCATGCTTTTCTTCTAAGAAATTAACAAATTTAGTTGCCTCTTCCACAAATTTCATTTTATTTGGAACTAAACGTAACCAACTTGCTTCTTCTATCGGCCATGTTATATCTCCAAACTCTGGTACATGATGATCCCATCCATGACCTGAAAATCCGTCTCGAATATGTTTCTCAACAATTTTCAGTTCATCTGCAAGTATAGAATCTCTTGTCCTACAATATTCTAAAATTGTTTCAAAAAATGATACAATTGATAATCCATGTGTTTGTTCATAATAATTTTTAATTTCTTGAAAAACTCCTAGGTTTTGGAATGTAGTAAAAACCCATCCATATACTCGCATCTCAATTAAATCCTCAAAAGTATAGGAACTTGCACCTACAACAATTTCTTCATTTTCTAATATCTCATCTTTGTGTATTGAAGAATGTCCTAAGTACATAGGAGAATTAATCACTTTTATTTTGTATTTTTCTCTATAATCTGGTAAATTCATTGGTGCATTTGGCAAAACACTACAATTATGTATTAAAACTGTATCAAGTTTTGTTTGAGCTATAATCTCTAATCCATGTTTGAAACTATCAAGTGTCTCTCCTGGCAGTCCAATAATTATCTCTGTATACGTTGGAATTTCATTTTCTCTAAATGTTGATGTCAAATCTGAAAACTTTGAAAATTTTATGTTAGCCCGTTTAATAATTTTTAAAGTCTCTGGATCGAGGGACTGAACTGCTAATGTAACACCACCTAAAACTCCTCCATCCCGTAATTCACGTGCAATTGGAAGAATCTGATCAGTCGTATTCTTTGCCCATGCAACAAAGAATTTTGTTGGATAATGTTTCTCCAAACAAACTTCTTTTAATTTTCTGGCTATTCGTAAATCTCTCTCTCGGAAAATTCCAAAATTAGCATCGCATCCATGTATATACCTCATTTTATTATCTGCAAACCATTCAATTTCTTTAAACAATCTTTCTTCAAGATATTTTCGTGTCCTGCTAAATGTAGCCATTCCCCAATCACAAAATGTACACTGATATGGACATCCTCTATTGGTTTCCCAACAACAATCCCATTGATATTCACTTTCTTTATCTGCAATATCCCAAATTCGATTTGTTAGATAAGGTGATGGTAATTGATCTAAATCACTAATACGTTCTTCCGGCATAGTTCTCATTGTTTTTGTAGAGATGCCTTTTACTTTTGACCAATCTTTGTCATCTAAGTAAGTACTCAATAAATTCTTAAGAATAATTTCTCCTTCACCATGTACTAGTATATCTACAAATGGGTATTTCTCAAAAAAGCCATCTGTAAAATCTGGAACTTGCGGTCCACCAAAAACTATCAAACATTTGGGATTTCGTTTTTTTACTTCTTTAGCCAAATGAGTAGTTATTTCCCAATTCCATACGTAACATGAACATAACAAAATATCTGATTCATCACATTCTTCGATATTTTGATTCACTTTATCTCTAAAAACAAATGTTTTTTCAAAATTAAATTTATCACCTAATTCTTTTTGTGATTTTACATATGTGTATAACATGGCAATACTATAAGGAAGTTGAATTTGTTTTCCATAGATGTAGTTGTATTGGCTAGAGCTAACCTTAACCACATTCATCAATCTAAAATCCTCCCGATGTTATTTATAATTATTTATCAAAATATCACTTTCTAAACTGTATTCGATTAATATTATAGATTAACATCAAGTTCTTGTGTCAACAGAAAAATCGTGCTATCTTTCTATTATTCTTCCAGCTTATAATGAAGAAAATGGATTAGAAAAATGTGTTAATGAAACAATCAAAACTGTTAATTCTGAAAATATTTCATACGAAATTATTATTGTTGAAAATGGTTCTACAGATAATACATACAAAATTGCTCAACAAATATCTAAAAATTTTAATTTTATTTCCGTTGTGCATCTTGAAGAACCAGGATTTGAAAATGCTATAAGAAATGGATTTAAGCTTGCTAAAGGTGAACTTGTTGCACATTTGGATGTGGATCTTTCAACAGATATGTCACATTTTAAAGAATTATTATCACATGCAAAAAACTATGATTTTGTTACTGGTTCAAGGTATCTTGATTTAAGTTCTGCTAAAAGAACATTTGGAAGATTATTTTTAAGCAAAGCATTCAATTCATTATTAATAAATTTCCTTTTAAAATCAAAAATAAAAGACAATAACTGTGGATTTCGTATAATAAAAAAAAATGTTGGACTCGAGCTTCTAAATTTTGTTGATAGTAATACTGGTTTTGGTAATGTAGAAATTATTGTTATCGCACAACGTAAAGGATATTCTGTAAAAGAATTTCCTGTAAAATGGACAGAAAATATGTCTGATATAAAATTTAAATGGGTTTCTGAATTTCTTATTCCAGCATTAAGATTATGGCGTAGACTAAACTTTTAAGAAATATTCTTTTTAAAAATTTATTTATTTAGAAATGAATTAGTAAAATAGTTTATTAGTTTTAGAGAAATTAAAATTTCATGTTGGATTGGTTAACAATATCATGATGTCTAAACAGTTTAATGAATATTCTTACAAAAAATTTTCAATAGTTCTAACATTAATATTTTTGATTGTAACTTCTTACGTAGCATTTTTTGAACATACTTCTTGGATTGTTGATCAGGATGGTATTGGATATCTACATGGTGGAGAATCAATTTTAGCAGGAAATGGTAAAAATGTAAAATTTTTTGATGCGCCTTATGGTGGTGCTATATTTTTTGCCTTAGTAAATTCATTTTTTGACGATGGTTTTACAGTAATGAAAATGATATCAATAATTTCTGGCAGCGGTTCGGTATTTCTTTCATACTATATTTTACGAAATGTTGTTAGATCAAGAACTGCGTTTCTAGGACAATTATTCTTTGCATTTTCTCCTTGGGTTGGATTTTTTTCTATACAAGCCGAGATAGACATGTTTCCAATATTTTTCATCATGCTGTCTTTGTATTTTATTACAAAAAGTGAATTAAGTAAATTTGATATACTTTTGTCGGCTGTATTCATTGCAATTTCATTCATGGTAAGAACGCAAACTATAGTTGTGATTTTTACAATAGTAATCACTTTAATGATATTTTTCAAGAACGATTATAGAAAAAATATTAAATTTTTAATAATTTTTTTATCAGTATTATTTATCTCACTTGGTCCACTGATTTATTATAATTATGATACACATGGAGTTTATTTTGATCATGATTTATCATTTTATTTACAATTTGCAAGTAAGTATCAAACAATTGAATGGAAAGAACGAGTTACTGAAATTGCAGTTAATGGTGATGGTACACTAGAAGCAATTTTCACTGATTTTGATTTATTTGTAAAAAATTATCTTTACAATCTTTTTAACAATTCTCCAAGTAAATTTTTTAATATTTTTGATAAGATCAATATTTCACCCATACCAATAATCCCAATTATAGGTGCAATCCCAATTATCGGTGGAGCTATACATATTATTAAAAATTATAAAAATAATCACTCAAAGAATATACTTCCTTTATTATTACTTCCATTAGTTTTCTGGTTATTAACATCCTTGGTAAATCTCTCTGCAGGAGAACAGTTTTTGGTAATAGGAATTTCATTCGCTCTATTTTCGGCAGTATTCTTTTCTGAAACACTTCCTGAAAAAATCTTGAAAAATAGAAAAACTAGTCAGATAAAAAATTTGAATATAGATAACAAAAAGAAATTATTAATTTGTTCGATAATCATTTTGATACTCATATCTAATTTTGGTTATTCTTATGTAATGTACAGAGCAACAACTTCTTTTCAAGCATTTGAAAACATCTCAACAGAAATTGAATATGTATTTCATCCAGAATTAGTGCAAAAAAGAGGTGATGTACTAAATGACATTTGGAAAAAACTAGAACAAGAAAATAATATTGAAAATAGCTACATTATGGCTCCACAGCTATATTTTGTTCCATATGGGCAATCTAAGTTGTTATTTGCACATTTTAATGAAGGTCCAAGTGATGATACTATAGAAAATTACATAACTAGAGAAAATTGGAAGTTTACAGAAAAATTCCATTCAAACATCCATAGTATTCCTGCTGATAGATTAGATGAGAATAATCCAATCCCAAAATATATTGTTCATATTGATAGAGATTTTGGTAAGAAACAGCATGAATTTATAAAAATTCTAAATGATCCATATGATGAAAATATTCCATCAAATTTTGAAAATATTTATTTTTCAAAGGAACATGGAATAACGGTATATAAAATAAATAATTAACATTTTTTTAAAAATTTTCTCATAGACTAACTTGTTGATATGGTATAATTCTATTATTATTCATTTAATATCTTTATTAAAGAACTTCAGAACTAGATTTTTGTAATATATAATGAACAAAAATATCAGACTAATTCTCATAGGAATTGTATGTAGTATTATTTTCTATTCCTTCATAATCTTTGTAACAGATTTTTCAAAAATACAAGAGCAATTATTAAATTTTAAAATTGAATATTTACCAATAATACTATCATTAATTTTTTCAGGAATGTTACTAGTATTCCTAAGATGGCATTTACTTTTGAAGAATTTAGGATTTAATTTACCGATAAAAAGTAATTTAGTTACATTTCTTTCTACTTTAGCATTAGGAATGACTCCTGTTAGGGCTGGGGATCTATTTAGATCAGAAATTCTAAAAAACCGTCATGATTTACCTAGAACAAAAACTGCTCCTTTGGTGATTGTAGAAAGATTTTATGATATTTTGGGTGCAGTAATAGTAGCAAGTGCATGTATTTCATTTTTTGAACCAGCATTGTATATTATGGCAGTATTATCAATTTTTATTATTACAGCATTTGTAATTTTTTCTTCAAAAAATATTTTTAAAAAAATTATCAATAAACTGAAAAAAATTAAATTCATTTCAAAATTTTTTGAGCCATTATTAGATTCGTACGATGTTATACATCAATCCACACGCGGAAAAATTTCCTTAATCTCAATCTTTTTATCCATTTCTCATTGGATAGTAATTTCAATTTCTGTATATTTCATTTTATTGGCATATGATATTACAAATATTGGAATATTGGAAATAATTCCAATATATTTATCATCTGTAGTGGTTGGTGCAGTTTCTTTTATTCCGGGTGGATTGGGAGTTACAGAAGGAAGTTTAGCAGGATTTCTAAATTTATTTATCAATGATATTTCGATTGCGTTGTCACTATCAATAATTATTAGAATTTTTACATTATGGGTAAGTGTTATGGTTGGCTTCATCTTTTTAAAATTTGTTAGTGATGTGTTTTATTCAAAAAATAATCATAAAACTGATATTAAATAATCTATTTTAGAAATATCAATCCTAAGCAAGTTTTTTAATACACATCAAGGATGTTTTTCTATGTTTAAAGGAAAAAAAATTCTAATTACTGGAGGAACAGGTTCCCTAGGTCAAGCATTAACCAAAAAGCTGTTAAGTTATGAACCTGAAGCTATTAGAATTTTTAGTAGAAATGAAAGTAAACAAATTGAAATGGAATCAGAATTTGATAATCCAAGATTAAGATTTTTTATGGGAGATGTAAGAGATTCTGAAAGACTGTATTATGCATTAGAAGATGTGGATATTGTTTTTCATGCGGCCGCACTAAAACATGTTCCAAAAATTGAGTATAATCCATTTGAATCCATTAAAACAAATGTTATTGGTTCTCAAAATGTAATTGATAATAGTTTACGACAAAATGTCGAGAAGGTAATTTGTGTTGGTACTGATAAAGCTGTTTCACCATTGAATACTTATGGCGCAACAAAATTATTAATGGAAAAATTATTTGTTAGTGCAAATAATTATGTCAATCCAGAAAAACATAAAACAAAATTTGTTGCTGTTCGTTATGGGAATGTTATGGGTAGTAGTGGTTCGGTAATCCCAAAATTCATCGATCTAATTAAAAAAAATAAACCTATTACAATTACTGATCTTAAAATGACAAGATTCACAATTACTATGAATGAAGCATTAGAATTCATTCTAAATGCAACACAAGTCGGAAAAGGTTCTGAAATATTCATTCCTGAATTGAAATCTTATGATATGTCAACTTTGATTGAATCATTAAGTGAGTTGTATGGTGAAGCAAAACAAGAAATTGTAGGAATTAGACCTGGAGAAAAATTACATGAAACATTAATCAATCATGATGAAATTCTATATGGATGGAAAATAAATCAGATGTATATGTTAGCAAATCCACATTATGAATTATTTAATCAAAAAAATATTCTAGAAAATTATAATGGAATTGAAAAAATCAATGAAATGGAATCTTATAGTTCTGACGTTGCACAAAAAATTTCAAAAGAAGAATTAAAAAAGAAGATTAGTGAATTAGAATTTAATTAATTCTCCAGTGAACGTATTAAAGAAAATGCTTCTGCCACAGAAAAACCTGATACTGTTCCCCATCTATTACCTATGCTCTGCAATGCCTTAGGAGATCTTGGATGAGGATAATTCTCTATTTCGGTTTTATAACATTCAAGTGCCTTTATTTTACTTGATAATTCACGGGAAATATCTACAAATGTATTTGGTACAAAAACAGATGTGAAATTCCATTCTGTTGATGAGGGAACTTCAAATGAAATTACTTTTTTCACAATCGTATTTTTTTTGGGACGTGTTGCTGTTAAAACTGCATTATAACATGAAACATGATCAACATTCACATCAAATGGAGTATGAGTATAAACTATTTCTGGTTTATAATTTTGAATAATTTTTTCTACAGATTTTGTTAATTCTAAATTTGATACAGTATCCATTTCATTATCGGGATAGCCTAGAAATTCAATATCTGAAACACCCAAAATTTTAGCCGCTTTTTGAGCATGTTTTTTTATTGTTTCAATCTGTTTTTTAATAATTTTTTGCTGGTTTTCGGTAATATCATAATTAGAAGAATTTTTAAAATTAATTGATCTACGTGCAGCGACTCCTGTTGCCATAATAACGATTTTAACTTGATTTTTATTTTTCGTTAATTTTTTTATTGTGCCTCCCATACCTAATACTTCGTCATCTGGATGAGCAACAATTATCAAAACTTTCATTCAATTTCACCTTGTATTGAAAGTTTATTATTATTATAGAAAGCTTTCTTAAAGATAAGTCTCTTTTTCCCAATTTTCATATATGCATTAGGATATGGATCTTCTAACATTCGAATAAAATCATAAAGATATTTTTTTGTATGATTAAGATTTTTTAATTCACTATCTTCTGGTTTACGTCTTTTATACGTTGTAGGTGTACCAATTTGTTTTCGTTCTTTATATTTTCCGTTAATAATTTTTAGTATCATTGAATAATCATTTTTGTACATACGTGAAAAAATTTCTTGTAATGAACCTTGTAAAGAAAGATCTTTTTGTAAAATTATGTTTCCTGCATCAATTTTTTCATTCATTATAAATGCAGTTGTCTTTGTCTTTGTCTTTCCTCTCAAAATTTGATTTTGTATTGGGCTTCCACCACGAAATTTAGGTAATGGTGCTTCATGGAAACACACACATTTGAAATTTCTAACAATTTCTTCAGGTACCTTCCATGACCAATCGGGGAAGAAAATAATTGAAGGATTGATTCTCTTTATTGAATTGTATGTTAATTGTTTTTTTGATTTTATTAGAGTAAAATCAAATTGTTTTCTTAGATTTTCAAAAAGCTTGATTCCATAATCACGATAAGCACAAATAACATATTTCATAATTAATTTGAATTTATCCTATTTTTTAGACTTACTCAATTATCCTATGGTGATAATTCAATGATAAGATTTTTGTAGGTATGTAAAAAAATAATGTAATGATAGAAGGAAAAATTGTTAATTTACGTGCTTTAGAAAAAGAAGATTTAGAATTATTAAAGAAATGGAGAAATGATAAAAAAACTAGAATTCATACCAGAGAATTTAGATTACTAAATATGATTAATCAAAAAAATTGGTTTGAGTCTATTCATAAACAAAATCCACCTAGTGCAATAATGTTTGGGATTGAAACTAAAAAGCAAAAATTAATTGGAGTCTGTGGTTTGACATACATTGATTGGAAAAATAGACATGCAGAAATCTCAAATATTATTTCTATAAATAATTGGCAAAAAACAAAAGAGGCTAAAGATACATTGGATACCCTCATAAAATATGGATTTGATGAATTAAATTTGCATAGATTGTGGGTTGAGATATTTGAAACTATTCCTGAAAATATAAAATTATTTGAAAAAATGAAATTCAAAAAAGAAGGCACATTACATGATAAGTTGTGGAGAAATTCAAGATGGTATGATTCATTTATTTATTCACTAATTAAAAAATCAAAATAATTTCATAGAATTTTTAAAATGAATGAAAAAATTGAACTAAGTGGAATTAAAAAAGCCGATTTATCGGTTATCGTTAAATGGAGAAACAATCATGATATTCTGAAATTTAATACTCAATATTTTTTGTTGAATATGGAACATCAAAAAAAATGGTTTGATGAAATAAATCAAAAAGAATCAAAAAGTAAAATGTTTGTTTTCAAATATAAAAATAAAATTGTGGGAGTAGGTGGTTTGATACATATCGATAATAAAAATAAAAATGCAGATATCGCAATAATTTTAGGTGAGTCTAAGTTGCATGGGAAAGGTCTTGGCACAAAAGCATTACAATTGTTAGTAGATTATGGATTTAAAAAAATGGGACTACACCGAATTGGAGCAGAAATATTTGAATATAATGAAATTTCTTTAAAACTTTTTGAAAAATTAAATTTCAAAAAAGAAGTAGAGATGAGAGATTATCTGTGGAGAGATGGAAAATGGTGGAAGGTATTAACATATTCAATAATTAATTTAAAAAATTAAATATCATTTAGTGTAACCCCATCACCAGATTTAATCTGTTTACGTGATTTTTTATTAATAATTTTTTTTAAGAATCTAGGATCTATTCCTCTTTTTCTATTTCCAGGCCTAAGAATCTCTATATTCTTTCCAAGAATAAATTTTTCACCAATCTCGATTTTTTTCGTTGTTTGTATTGCTCTGTGTGCAAAAATTCTAAGCTCTTTCTCATCATCATGTATTTTTTTAACTGGATTTCCAATAGAAATAACACAATTTCTTAGTGCAGTAACCATTGTTTTTAATTCAATTGGGTCTAATGCAAAATAATGATCAGGTCCTTCTAATGATTTATCTAATGTAAAATGTTTTTCAATAATCGTTGCACCAAGTCCTACAGCAGTAATAGGCGCAATTAGAGGATCAGTACTATGATCTGATAATCCTACCGGAATCTTATACTTAGTTTTAAAATTAGATATTACTGATAAATTTAATGAGTTAATTTTTGCAGGATATTTTGATGTACATTGAAGTAAACATAATTGATTATTATCAAATTTTTTCATAGTTTTTATTGCAAAATTAATCTCTTCAAGTGTAGACGCACCAGTTGAAATTATTACCGGTTTTTTTGTTTTTGCTAATGCCTCTAACATAGGAATATGATTAATTTCATAAGATGCAAGTTTGTGAATATTCACAAATTTATCTATTGCATGAATATCTTTTATTGAAAAAGGTGTAGACATAAACTCAATACTATATTCTTGACATATTTTTTTCAGTAAAGGTAACATCTTGTATGACATAGAAAATTCATCAAAAATTTCATTGACACTTTTTGTTATTCCTTTTTTAGACAAATAATTACTCATCCCCGCATTTTCTACATATACACTCGAATCATAGGTCTGAAATTTTATTGCATCTGCACCACAAACAGAAGCAGTTTTAATTAATTTTCTAGCTTGGGCTAGATCTTGTTTCTTAGTTCCACATTTCCAATTTGAACCTGCTTCAGCAATTATGAAAACTTCGGATGGATTTCTAATTTTTTTATAGATGGGTTTCATACTCTCAAATTTCTAAAGTGATTTATTAATAGTGTCTATAATTTTCTTAATTTCGGATTTTTTAAGATTAGGATGTATTGGTATTGTTACAATTTTTTTTCCTACAGATTCAGTTTCAGGTAAGGAAATATTTTTTTTATACATACTCATTAGATGTATTGGTTTGTAATGTGTTCCAGTTTCAATTCCATTTTTGTACAATTTTTCTCTAAATCTCTGACGATTTTTAACCAAAATCCAGTATAAATGATAAGAACATTTTTCATTAAATGACATTTTTGATTCAATATTTATTTTGTTGAAATATTGTTTTGCAATCTTTTTTCTTATTTCATTGAATTTATCTAATTTCTTTAATTGTTCTAAACCAATTCCGGCTGAAAACTCATTCATGTAGTAATTCCAACCTAATTCCTTTACATCATAATCTGTGTCGTTTCTATCTGTTATTCCACACCATCTTCTTGAAAATAATAATTTTTGAAATTTAGTACTATCTTTATGATTTATTGCAATTAATCCTCCCGTAGGCATTGCAAGATTTTTTACAGGATGAAAGCTAAAGCAAACAGCAGTTCCATGTGAACCAATTTTTTTCTTGCCAAATTTTGTTCCTACCGCATGTGCTGCATCTT
Organism: Candidatus Nitrosopelagicus brevis; assembly: GCF_000812185.1. Taxonomy (NCBI): domain Archaea; kingdom Thermoproteati; phylum Nitrososphaerota; genus Candidatus Nitrosopelagicus; species Candidatus Nitrosopelagicus brevis. The sequence continues at coordinate 171,414 of NZ_CP007026.1, forward strand.
CAATAACATGTAATCCATTTTTCTTTGCAATTTTTAAAATTTTATCTAAATTACATGGCATCCCACCAAAATGAACTGGCATTATTGCAATAGTATTTTTTGAAATTTTATCTTTAATTTTCTCAGGATCAATACAAAGTGATTTGGGTTCAATATCAACAAAGATAGGTTTTCCTCCATTTTCTACAATTGCATGTGCAGTTGAAACAAAACTCATAGATGGCAAAATCACTTCTTTATTTCTAATATTGAATAATGATAATGCCAGATTCAATGCTGCGGTTCCACTGTTTACAGCTACACAGGAATCTGCAGATACATATTTCTTAAATTTACTTTCAAATTTTTGTACATTTCCGGAGCCTGAACCAGAAGCCCAAAATTTACTATCCAATGTTTTTAGAAGTACTCTTCTTTCAGATAGATCAGTTACGGGATTAAATAATTTAATTATTTTTTTCATGGCTAGTATTTTTTAAAAATTCCTCATCATCTTTTAATGATCTTTCATATCCATCATGTTTAATATGATTATTCATTTCAATTAATCTTGGTTCATTTTGAAATAATTCCACAACATTGATGAGATGAATAGGTCTTGTTTCAATCTTTTTTATAATTTTCTCAATTAATTTAAAATCATCATCAGTATCCACCGTGCAGCGTAAATGTGAAATATTCTGATGATAAGAATAATTTTTATGTTCAAAGAGGTCTTTATTTTTAATTAAATATGGAGTTACATGTTCTCTTTCAGAAGGTAATCTTGAATCTTTCCAAGCTTTTTCTAACGACTTAAAATTAAAAATTTCTACTGCAAATCCTAAAGGAAATGTTTTTGGATATTCAGTAGTCATATAATCACATTTTGAATTGAGAAATTCGTTAATTACTTTATCAACAATTTCTGGATCAATCAATGGATTATCCGATGTAATACGAACTATTATTGGAAATTCAAATTTTTTTGCACAATTATAATATCTATCAAGTACATCTTCTGAACTTCCTCTAAAATATTCTAAATTATTTTGTTCACAAAAATCAATAATGAAATTATCATTTTCTAGTGTGGTTGTTGCAATTATTATTTTATTAATATATCTTGAAAATTTTAATTGTTCAAGTTGGAATTTTAACATAGGAATTTCATTATTGAGCTTTTTCATAGCTTTACCTGGTAATCTAGAAGAGCCCATTCTAGCCTGAATAATACACCCAATCATGAAGAATAATTTTACTTCTATCTATTTAATTCTAGGATCAAATTAAAAGAAATGATTCGTGAAAGTTTTAAAGGTAATTTTTAACAAAATGACATTAAAGAATTAAAATGAAAGATAAATTACTTGTATGGCTTAGTGGAGATGTATTACATTTTTGCATGAGCCATTTTTTAAATAAAAAATTTGGATATGATATTAATGCAATTATTGATGTCCCAAATAAACCAAAAATTTTTTTTCAGAATCAAAAATTTGTTGATTTCCAAAATGTTTGGTATTTTCATGAACATTTGAAAGATTTATCTAAGAAACCAAATTTAGATTACCTAAAAAAATTTGAAAAAGAATATGACATAAACCTTCAGCAATTAGCAATAAATGAAAGAATATTTTATAGATTCAATGATTTTTATAATTTCTCATCAGATGAAATTTTGAATATTTTAGAATACGAATGTAGATTATTTGAAGAAATAATTGATAAAGCGAAACCTGATTTCTTTCTAACTCCATTAACTGCATTTCATCATCATCAATTATTTTATGAGATGTGTAGAAAAAAAGATATCAAAACTTTAGTGATTTACATGTCTAAATTTGGTCATAGATGTGTAATATCTCAAGAAGTAAACAAATTAGATTTTGAACCACAATTAAATAGCTTTGAAAGTATGGGTAGAAATTTTAATGAACTATTAGATAATTTTCAATCATTTAATATTTCAAAACAAATTGATGATTATAAAAAAAGTTTTGGTGGTTCTAAACTAACTAAAATACAAGCAGTAAGTAATTTCTTATTTTATAATTATTCTACTAATAAAACACATTATACATACTACGGTAGAAAACGCTCTAAAGTTGTATTAAATGAAATAAAAAAAAATAATCTTGTGCGTAATCGAAAATCATTCATTGATAAAAAATTATTAAAGAAAATTCCTAAAAATTACAAATTAGTTTATTATCCTTTACATATTGAACAAGAAAGAAATTTACTGATAGCTGCACCATTTTATATAAATCAAATTGAGTTGATCAGAAATATTGTACAATCATTACCTATAGAGTATAAATTAATTGTAAAAGAACATCCTGCACAAGAAACTAGAGAGTGGAGAAATATATCAGAATATGAAGAAATAATGGATATACCAAATGTATTTTTGATGCATCCCGAAGTTTCATCAAATGAGATTTTGAAAAAATCTTCATTAGTTATTACAATTGGAGGTACAAGTGGTTTAGAAGCAAATTTCTATCAAATACCATCAATCATTCTAAGTGAAATGGATTACTCAGTTCTTCCATCTACTGAATTTGTAAATAATATACAAGATCTTCCTGAAAAAATTAAACAAAGTCTTCAGAAAAAAGTTGTTGCAGATGATTTAGATAAATTTGTTCAATTATACCAAAAGAACTCATTTGAATTTGATTATATGCAATTTGTATCAAAATATTGTGGAAGTTTTTACTATAATGGAAATCTTCTTGATGCTGAAATTAATGCTAAAGATATGAAATCATTCATAGATGAGAATCAAGAAATCATACTTAAAGTGACAAATGAACATATTAAAAAGATTGAACAATTTAAAAAATTATCATCAAAATGAAAATGAATCAAAATATAAAATTAAAAAAAATTTATGACAAGACTTTTAAAAAAAAGAATAGAGTTCGGGAAACTGATGAATTTAAAGAAGTTTTAAAAATAGATCAATGGACCGGTAAAACTATTCTTGATGTGGGCTGTGGAACAGGAAAATTAGCTTACATGATAGCAAAAAAAGGTGGTAAAGTAAAAGGAATTGATTATTCTACCACTGCAATTGAAACCGCATTATCAAAGTATAGTCATCCAAATTTATCATACGAAAAAGTTGATGTTTCTAAAAAAATTTCTGGGAAATATGATGTAATAATTTCAATTGGAACTTTAGAACATATGGATCAACCTTATACAATGTTGAAAAAATTTAAAAGCCATTTGAAGCCACGAGGAAAAATAATTCTCACCAGTCCAAATTGGGCAAATCCTCGTGGTTTTATTTTAATGACATTATGGGCATTATTTGATGCTCCAATAACATTGGCGGATCTTCATTATTTGACACCTGTTGATTTTATTAAATGGGCAGAACAATTAGAATTGAAACTTAATTGGAAAACTATTGAACATTCATGGGGTGGTGGTGATAAACTAATTGCTGATCTAAAACAGAGATTACCAAAAGTTTTCAAAGATATGAAAATGAATGTTAAACAGCAAAAAATTGATCTATTCTTAAAATGGATAAATCAGAGAGTAGTGCCAATAACCCAATTATCAGAAGAAGGTGGAGCCATTGGAATCTATGTATTATCTAAAAGAAAATAATTCTATAAAATATTGAACATTTATTCATTCTAAACCATCGCAAGTACTAAATAGCAAAATTGCTTTTTTTTATTATGTCTAAAGATTTGATTGGAATTTGTGACTTAACACATACTGCTACTGGTTCGTATGCCACAAACTTAATGCCATATCCTATAGCCTCAATCAAATCTTACTTAATGCATTTCTCTGAAAACAAAGATGATTTTGAAGTGAAAATTTTCAAGGATCCTAAAAAATTCATTGAATGGTATTTATCTAATAAACCAAAAATTGTTGGATTTTCTAACTATGTTTGGAATAAGGAATTATCATGTGAATTGGCACGTGAAATAAAATCTAAAGACCCGGACACATTGATAATATTTGGTGGTCCTAATTTCCCTTTAGATGATCCAAGTAGAGAAAAATGGTTGAAACAACATACTGAAGTGGATCTATACATTATTGGAGAAGCAGAAGAATCATTTACCAAAATTATTGACATATGGCACAAAACACATGATCTAAACACAATTAAAACAACTGATGTCATAGGATGTTTTGCAATTGTTAATGATAAATTATTCAAATCTAGTGAATTCAGTCCTCGCATCCCAAAATTAGACTCAATTCCTTCACCATATCTGGAAGGATATCTTGATGAATTCTTGTCTGATTCAAAACTTTCACCGTTACTTGAATCAAATAGAGGTTGTCCATTTACTTGCACATTCTGTGTTGATGGTATTAAAGATCGTTCACGTGTTTATTATAAAGAAGTCTCTAGATTTGAAAAAGAACTAGAGTATATTGCAACACATTATGAAGGTAAAGTTCTGACATTAGCAGATCTAAATTTTGGTATGTATAATCAAGACATAGAAATTTCAAATGCAATAGCGAACATAAAAGAGAAATTCAATTATCCATATTATATTCAAGTTTCTACAGGAAAGAATAACAAACCTAAGGTTCTAAAATGTGCGGAAATTTTGAAAGGAAGTATGAGTTTAGCTGCATCAGTTCAATCACTTGATAAAGAGGTTTTGACAAAAATTAAACGAAAAAACATTCAGGAGGATCAATTACTTGATATGACAAAAGCAGGAAATAAAATGAGTGCAAATACATATTCTGAAGTAATTTTAGCTTTACCTGGTGATTCGAAGGAAAAACATATGGATACTGTTTTGAAATTAGCTGATTCTGACATGAATTTAATCTCAATGTATCAATGTATGATTTTAGAAGGTTCTGAAATGGGTTCAAAATCTTCAAGAGATCAATGGAAAATGGGAACAAAATTTAGAGTTCTTCCAAAATGTTACGGTGTATACAATTTTGATGGAAAAGAAATTCTATGTGCAGAAATTGAGGAAATTTGTGTTACAACTGAGAGTTTGCCGATTGAAGATTATTACGAATGCCGATTGTTTGCATTAACTGAAGGATTATTTTATCAGGATAGGGTTTTAGTTGAAATGTATAGATTTTTAGAAAATTTTGGAATCAAGGCTTCAGATGTACTAAGGCAATTGCATAAAAACAAAGAAAAGTTCTCAGAAAAACTATTAGCATTGTATTCTTCTTTTTATAATGATACAAGAACTGAACTTTGGGATTCTAAAGATGAATTAAGGGAATTCATAAAATCAGACAGAACCGTAATTGATAGATACTATAAAGGTGAATTAGGAAAAAATGTTTTATTTAGACATAGAGCAATTGCAGCCTTAGAATTATCCGACAGTATTCATGATGAAGTATTCAAAATTATTGAAGAAATGTTAAAAATTAAGAATAATCAGGCATATTTACAGTATAAAGATTATCTGAACGAACTAAAAGAATTTAGTAAATTAAGAAAAAGAAATGTATTTGATTACGAAAAACAATATGAATCTGAATTTAATTATGATTTTAAGACTTTGATGGAAAAAGATTTTGAAATTTTGCCACAAAAATTAGAAAAATCAGTTAAGGTTAGATTCTTTACAAATGATGAAAAAAAATTAATGATTAAGGAACAAATTGCTGAAAGAGGTTCTGATGTTGACGGTATTGGCAAAATTTTATCAAGAACACTAGGGTCAATGCTATTGAGAAATGTTGAATTTGAAAATATTGCATATGAACAAAGTAAAAAAGAAAAGATGGTAAAAGAAATTGAAATTCTTGAAAAAGATGTGGGAATAAATCAATCACCTGGTGAATTTGTTTAAAATGAAGAATTCACTAAAAATAAAATGTAAAAAAATTAAATTAGTTGTAACTGATGTTGACGGTGTTCTAACTGATGGTGGTCGTTATTTCTCTAGTACTGGTGAATTATTAAAAAAATTTCATGTACGTGATGGTATGGCTGTCAATTTATTATTGAGAAATAATATTAAAACAATAATCTTAACAAAAGAAACATCCAAAATCACAAAGTCATGGGCAAAATCAATGAATATAACAAAAGTATATTCTGGTGCAAAAATTAAAGAAGAAAAATTAAAAAGTATCTGTGATTTTTTTGATACAACCCCAATAGAAATGGCATTTATTGGTGATGATGTAAATGATATTAATTTACTAAAAAAAGTCGGAATATCTGCATCACCATCTGATGGAATATCTCAAGTAAAAAAAATGGTAGACTACGTATGCAAAAATTCTGGAGGAAATGGTGCATTTAGAGAATTAGCTGACTTAATTCTTCAATCAAAATTTCCTAAGAAAACAAATTGGTATTAAGTTATATTAATTAGCAATTTTTTAAAAGTAATAATGGTCTTTATTGTTGCTGAAATTGGCATTAATCATAATGGAAGTATTGATACTGCTAAAAAATTAATTGATGTTGCAGTTTCAGCTGGTTGTGATGCGGTAAAATTTCAGAAACGCTCGGTTGAAAAAGTTTATTCAAAAAAACTCTTAGATTCTCCGCGTGATAGCCCATGGGGAAAAACCCAACGAGCACAAAAAAATGGATTAGAATTTTCAATATCACAATATAAGATAATTGATAGATACTGTAAATCTAGAAAAATTCCATGGTACGTATCATGCTGGGATATTGATAGTCAAACATCTATGAGAAAATTCAAAACAAAATATAACAAAGTTGCTTCTGCAATGTTAATTCATACAAAACTTTTGGAAACAATTGCAAAAGAAAAAAAATATACTTTCATTTCAACTGGAATGAGCTCAATGAAAGAAATTGAAACTGCAGTAAAGATCTTTAAAAAATTCAAATGTCCCTTTGAATTAATGCATTCACATAGTGCATATCCGATGCCGGTATCTGAAGCGAATTTGAAAATAATTCAAACTTTAAAAAAACAATTCAAATGTAATGTAGGGTATAGTGGTCATGAAAGTTCATCATATATCGTAAGTCTTTCTGCTGTATTACTAGGAGCAACATCTATTGAACGGCATATTACACTTGATCGTTCAATGTATGGAAGTGATCAAGCAGCTTCTCTTGAACCTGATGGGTTACATAGATTAGTTAGAGATATCAGAATTGTTGATCAAATGCTGGGTAATGGAAAAAAACGTATTTGGGAATCAGAATTACCTGCTAAAAAGAAATTAAGAGAGATTCTTACTTGATATTATAAAATGAAAAATTTAATTGAAGAATCAATTCTGTCTCGTATAGATATAATTCATAATTCTACTTCTCTTTCAAATGAAATTGAAGAATCTATCCAAAAAATTATAGAATGTTTAAAAAATCAGAAAAAAATTATTCTTTTTGGAAATGGAGGTAGTGCAGCAGATGCTCAACACATCGCCGCTGAATTTATTGGTAGATTCAAAAAAGAACGGAATTCTTTACCGGCAATTTCATTAACAACTGATACTTCGATAATAACTTCTATTTCTAACGATTATTCTTTTGATAATATTTTTAGTCGTCAATGTGAAAGTTTAGTTAATTCTGGAGATGTTGTAATTGCAATATCTACAAGTGGTAATTCCAAAAATATTGAATTAGGAATTAATGCATCAAAACAAAATGGTGCATTAGTTATAGGATTGTTAGGTAATAATGGTGGAATGGTTAGAGAACTTGTCGATATACCTATCGTCATAAACTCTACGGATACTGCAAAAATTCAGGAAATGCATCGAATTATTTATCATATAATCTGTGATTTTGTTGAAAAAAATTTATAATTTATTTTTGATATAATCTATTGATCTAACTGGTGATGGATCAATATTATTTAAAACTCCATGATATATGCTACAATAATCGAACAGAAATATTAGATTCACAATTTTTGATAAAATATTTCCTGAAATTGAATTGATCTCAAAAAATTCAATATTCTCTTTGTCAAAAAATTCAATTAATACTTGCCATCTTTCTTTTGTTTTAATAAAATCATCTTTTCCTCTAATCAAAATTGGTTTTATTTTTGATTTTTTTTCCCATGCAACAATTCCATTATGACAGGCTTCTATCACATCTTCTGTTATAACGTGCATTTTTGAGTTTTCTTGTAAGGAATTTTTAAAGCGTATTGCTGCTGATTGTAATCCCCATGGATAATAAATCAATGGAATATCATTAATCCATTTAGCAAGTTCTAATGAAGTATTATCTTCTTTCAAATTTCCAGAAAAAATCGTTTTTTTTGTTTTTTCTAATTCATTTACTGCTTCTAAAAGATTAATTGATTTGATCGGTATTGATTGTTCAAGACTTTTTAGCATTGTAAATAGAAATTTTGTAAATGATGCCCTAGGTGAATGAATCATTGGAATTTTTTGATAAAATATGTCATTTTTTGAACAAAAATTCTCTATATCCCCACCAGAAGAAAAAGCAGCTATATGCGCATCTGTTTTTTTTGCATTTTCCAGGATTGCTAATGTTTCTCTTGTATTTCCCGAAATACTTGTAGTTACAACTAATGAATTTTTATCTAAATTATTAGGAATATGATATCCTTTAACGGTGGTAACATGAATATTTTCTTTTGATAAAATAGAACTGATAACGTCCCCTATTGAACCCGAACCTCCCATGCCTGAGAAAACTACATGGTTTATTCCTTTGATATCTAATTTCTCTTGATCACTTTCTAAACTGTTTTTTGATATGTTTGGCCAATCATCATAAACTTTATGCATTTTTTGTGTATCAATTCGCTCTAAATCTTTGATATCCATTCTCTAATTTTCCTTATAATCTCTTGTAAAATAGTTAACTACAAAATTAAATGTAAAAAAATAATATATGCCTAATTAATTTTTCATATATGAGCCTAAAAACTGTTGAATGGAAAGATAATTCAGTCATAATGATTGATCAAACTAAATTACCAAATATCTTGGAATACGTAACTTATACGGACTATAATCAAGTAGCTGAAGCAATCCGTACTCTTGTGGTAAGGGGTGCCCCTGCAATTGGAGTATCTGGTGCATTTGGGCTTGCACTTGCATCATTACAAAGTGATGCAACTGAAAAAAATGATTTAATCTCTTACATGGAAAATGCAAAAAAAATCCTGTTTGAAACAAGACCTACTGCTGTGAACCTTGCTTGGGGATTAGATAAAATCATGGAAGTTGCTAACGAGGCATCTTCTGTTGAAGAAATAAAAAAAAATGTTGTTGCACATGCTAAAAAAATGGCGGAAGAAGATATTCAAATTAATATGACTATGGGAAAAAATGGTTCTCAATTATTTAATGACAATGATACTATTATGACTCACTGTAATGCAGGTGCATTAGCAACTGTTGGGTATGGAACTGCATTGGGAGTTATTCGTGCTACCAAAGATAGTGGAAAAAATATCAAAGTAATAGCTACTGAAACGCGTCCTATTCAACAAGGTTCCAGATTGACTGCTTTTGAATTAAAACATGATGGAATTGATGTTAGTCTAATTCCAGATACTGCAGTGGGTTATTCAATGGCAAATGGTCTAGTAGACAAAATTATTGTTGGTGCAGATAGAATCTTACGAACAGGTCATGTTTACAACAAAATTGGAACATATCAGGTAGCAACTATGGCAAATCAACATGAAATCCCATTTTATGTTGCAGCGCCGCTCTCTACATTTGATATGAAGAGTAATCCTGAAGATGTAATAATTGAACAACGAAAAGGATCTGAAGTTACTGGAATTGGTGATAAAAAAACTGCACCTGATGGAATTAATGTAATTAACCCTGCATTTGATATGACTCCTCCTGAATTAATTGCTGGAATAATTACAGAGAAAGGTGTTGCAAAAGCACCATTTGAAGAATCCATAAAAAAATTATTCCAAGCTAATTAACATCAAGTTTTTATTCATTTCATGCTACTTTTTTTTAATGAGTACAGTCAATGTAGAAAACGTACGTGATTCACTCAAGAAGTGTATGGATCCAGAAGTGCCATTGAGTATTGTAGATATGGGACTAATTTATGGAATTGATGTAACTGAAAATAATGATGTAAATATCAAAATGACAATGACAACTAAAGGCTGTCCTTTGCATGAGACAATGGTTGACGATGTCAAAAGATATGCAAAAAAAGTTTCTGGTGTAAATAATGTTGATGTAGAAATTGTTTGGGATCCTCCTTGGACCATGGATAAAATGTCTGATGAAGCAAAAGCTATGATGAAAACAATGGGTTCTCAAAATACTCCTGCTCCTATTAACTATGAAACTGCTGTACCACAAGGTGTTGGAAATTTAGTGAAACAAGAAGATGGCTCTTTGGTTCTAGCAAATGAACACGAACAAGGATTTATGGTAAATCAAGCAATCATTGACTTTTGGAAATCTTGTAATGGACAGAGAAAGGTTACAGAACTAGTAGATATGTTTGCTCAGCAAACTGGATTACAAAGAACCCAAGTTGAAAAAGAAGTTATGCAATTATTGAAACAACTTCATGAGGGTGGATTACTAGTAATTCCAAACCAAAATGACGCTCCAAATGTTGAATTTAAAAAATCTAATTAAATTTCTTTAATTTCTGTTATTTTTGCTAACACTGAATCCATTTTAACTATGGCACGTTTATCTTCCCATCCTAATGCTACATACCAATCACCTGCATCATCATCATATTTTGTTTCAAGTGTCTTGATTTCTTTGGAATCTGTTTTGTATTCTTTTAAAATTCCAGATGTTGCAAGTGATATTGCATCTTTTTCTGTCTTCAGTCTTCTATCCATTAATCCAATGCCAGGACTCATAACATTACTTGAAAATAATGTCTAATATACTTATTATATAAAAAAAGGGCCCGATGGGATTCGAACCCACGGCCTGGTGGTCCGAAGCCACCCGCTCTATCCAGGCTGAGCTACGGGTCCAAAAAAATAAGCATTTAACTGGTGTAAATATCTGTCTGAGTTATGAAAATATCAAAAAAAGTTGCAGGTGTGGAATATGCAATTAGAGATATTGTTTCTGCAGCACGTGAAATAGAATTACAAGGAACAACTGTTGATTATCTCAACATCGGTGATCCTGTACAATCTGGATTTCAACCACCACAAAATGTCAAACAGGCTATGATTGATGCAATAAACAATGGTAATAATTTCTATACTCGTTCTGAAGGATTAACTGAATTAACTGAAGCAATTGCAAAAAAAGAAAATGCAAAGGGTTTGTCAATACCATCTGAAAATATACTTGTAACAAATGGCGTTTCTGAAGGTTTGGACATGGTTATCTCTTCTATAGTTGAAGAAGGTGATGAAGTTTTACTTCCAGGACCATATTATCCTCCATACGCTTCATACGTTAGATTGCATGGAGGAATTCCAATTGAGTTTTCAGTTGATTTGAACTCATCATCTCCAGACATTGATGACATTAAAAGTAAAATTACTTCAAAAACTGTTGCAATTTGTTTAATCAGCCCAAATAATCCAACTGGTTTGGTATTCAATGAAAATGCTTTAAGACAAATTGTTGATGTAGCAAATGAACACAATCTATACATCATCTGTGATGAAATTTATGATCAAATAGTTTTTGATGAAAAATTTACTGGAATTGGAAAAGTTGCTGGAGATTCTCCTGTCATAATTCTCAATGGTTTTTCTAAAGTACATCTAATGTCTGGATGGAGAATTGGATATATTGCATTTAACAACTCACCACAACTTGATAACATTCGAGAAAATCTTCCAAAACTTGCTAGAGTAAGAATTTCAACAAATTTACCTGTTCAATATGCTGCTTTGGAATCTCTAACTGGTCCTCAAGATTATATTCCAAAATTTGTCTCAGAATTAAAAGTACATAGAGACTTTGTAATAAAAAGACTAAATGAAATGAATGGTATTTCATGTTCAAACCCAAAAGGTGCATTTTATGCATTTCCAAAAATTGAACAAAATAAATTCAATTCTGATAAGGAATTTGTTTTAGAATTATTGAAGCAAAAAGGAGTACTCACCGTTCATGGTTCTGGATTTGGTGAACAATATGGAAGTGGGCATTTCAGAATTGTCTATTTGCCAAAAATGGAAATATTAGAATCAGCTATGAATAAAATAGAAGATTTTGTTCGTTAATATTTCCAGTTTGAAAATTCTTTAGGCAAAATCTCAATTATGCAGTCTGTATCGTCCAATAACTCTTTGGCAGATTTATTGTCTAATGATTTGAAATATCGTAAGAGAATTTTTTTTGCAATTCTGTTCACTGTTTTCTTTTCTTTTAATAATTTTGCAGTTCCTTTTCCCATCACGCCAAAAATATTTGGCGCGTTAACACCTACATCAATACAAAAACTAACTTTTCTATGTTTTTTGATATTCTTTGCTTTCTGAGTTTTAGTATTTGTTCCAACATAGATCTTTTTTGCACTATACATGTACCAAACAGGAACAATATGTGGTGAATTCTTCTCGTCAATAGTTGCCAGATGAAGAATTTTTTCTTTTTTCAAAAATTCAGTTTGTTTTGACATTTGGTTTTCTGTACCCCCAGCCAATTAAAATTAATCCAAAAGCAATCATTCCAACTGAAATTTTTTCATTAGTTATGTCTGGTCCTAATAAAAAATCAAGTGCAAACTCTGGACTCCATAAAATCATATTTCTAATTAAAACAATTCCTGCCATTATGATAAACAAAACTCCCATTGCAGAGAACCAGTTTCTCCCTCTACGTGAATATTCACTACTCATGATAAAACATTGTTCTTAATCGTTTTAAATTATTTTAATTCCAGGATTTTTCATCTTATTTCTTATCATTGCATTAAGAAGCAATGGAGTTGACATTTCAACAAGATATGCTAATGCACCTGGTCCAAGATAAATTGGTCTTAAACCTTCAATTTCATTAATTAATCCATTTACTACTTCCACTGACTCTTTACTATCTCCTGCAACAAATATGTCATAATCTAATTTTAAAGTTGGATTAACGAGTTTTTTTTCAGAAATTACATGAAATGCTGAAACAAGTTTTGTTTTATCTTTCATATGTTTCTCTACTGTTTGATGTGAAAATGGTTTATTTTCTTTTATTGCAACGCATTCAAAACCAGTGTCTGTTTTTGTCATAGGAACAATTGGTGATACAACAACACAGTTATCATTAATCTGTGGTAATAACTCTGAGCAAATTGCATCAATATTTTCATACGGAATTGATAAGACTAGAATATCTGATTCTTTAGCAACTGTTGTGTTATCTGTACCTGTGATATTTCCATTAATAGAACCATATGCCTCTTTTACTAATTCTGAATATTCTTGAGCTGATGCATTTGCACGTTCAGCATCTCTTGAACCGATCAAAACATTATGATCTTTGCACCATCTAACGGCAAAACCTTTTCCCATTCCACCAGTTCCACCAATGATACCAACTTTCATGAATGCGCTCTGCCAATGTTATTATTATCTCTATTGAAGACAAATTCGTAATAGAACATGATAATTTTTCTTAGACATGGACAGGCTGAAAACAACACCAAAAAAATTCTAGCAGGTAGAACTCCTGGAATTAACCTGACTGAACAAGGAAGGGAACAAGCTGAACAGGCTGGTGAGATGATTAAATCGCTTAACATCTCTGCAATTTACTCTAGTCCAATTGATAGAGCAATGCAAACTGCAGAAATTGTTGGAAAACATTGCAATCTAAAGCCAATCTCTGATGATCGACTAATCGAACTTGATATGGGAAAATTTACGATGGTCCCTTACAATGAAATATTTGAAAAACACGGAAATGTATTCCTAAAATTCTACGAAGGTAGTCTTGAAATCAGTCATAATGGCGTTGAATCCTTTTCAGAAGTCCAAAAACGAGTTTTTGATATTGTGGACTTTGTAAAAAATGAACACAAAGATGAAAATGTAGTTTTGGTAACTCACATGGATCCAATCAAAGCAATGATCGGAAAGGTTCTTTCTTTAAAACCTGAGATCTTATTTCAATTAATAGTTGCAAATGCCTCGCTCAATATCTTCAAATACGACGATCAAAATTATTATCTAAGTTCGATCAACTCTATGAACTCTTCACGTTTTCATGAGACTTTTTAACAAAAATCCTCCAAACTTTTAAATAGAAATTTTCGACCACGCGTAATTAACCGGTAAAATATGAAAGTAATAATTGGCTTAGGCGCAATATTGGGACTTTTATTCGTCCTACCTGCTGCAGAACAAGTATTCGCTGCAGGATCTGAAGTTGGAGAATATTTAGATAGAAAAGCCGCAATTTGGGGATTATTCTATAGATTAATGATTGTCGCATTTACAGTAGGAACTGTAGTTTCTGGATTGATTGTTTGGTTGGTTCTAAGATTTAGAGAATCAAATCCAAAAGCAAAACCAACATCTTACGAGGCTGCAGGATCGTGGTAAAATGAGCGGACACTCTACTTGGCCAGAATGGGTTTACGTTGGTGTTGTAATTGCATTGTTATGTTATGTAGGTGCAGAAGCTTGGAACATTGAAAGAATAGTTGAACATGTTCCAGAAGATGCAGAAATTATCAAAGTTACTGGACAACAATGGATTTGGACATTTGAACATGAAGATGGAACTAAAGAGATAGGTGAACTACATGTTGAAAGAGGAAAAGCGTACAAGTTTGAGATAACATCAAAAGACGTTATTCATTCATTTAACATTCATGATTATGTTGTTTTGTTGGATGCAGTACCTGGACGAGTTAATACGGTTTGGTTCTCACCAACAGAAGCTGGTGAATTTGATATTCAATGCAGAGAGTATTGTGGACTGATTCATTACAACATGCGTGGAACACTTATTGTGGAGGAAAAAGGAGCCTGATTTGATATGGTATTAGAATTACAAAAACCAAGACCAATTTGGCAAATTATGTTTTCAACACATCACACCGATGTTGGTCTGCTATACCTGATTACATCTTTAGCATTCATGTTCATGGGTGGAGCACTTGCACTGCTCTTGAGAGTCGAACTGTTCAGCCCAGGTGTTCAAATAATTGCTGATTCAATGACATACAACAGAATCTTTACAGTTCACGGTACTACTCTGATCTTCTTATTCATTTTGCCATCTGCATCTGCATTTGGAAATTATCTTGTTCCAATTATGGTCAGATTCAAAGACATGGCATATCCAAAATTAAATGCAGTAGCATTCTGGATGATTCCCCCAGCAGGTGCACTCATCTGGTTAGGATTTGCAGACTTTACTTGGTATGCATACCCAACATATTCTGTAGTTAGTGCACCGGGTCCTGCTGCAGACATGTGGATATTTGGACTGAAAATTTTAGGTGTGTCATCAATACTTGGTTCAATTAATTTCGTAGTTACAATTATGAAGTGTAAACATCCTGATTTACCATTAAGTAAAATGCCGCTATTAGCTTGGGCATATCTTACATCATCATTAATCACTCTAGTTGCAGTTCCAACATTTGCTGCAGCGCTGTTAATGTTGTTAACTGATAGATTAGGAGCATCTGGATTTTTCAATCCTGCAATGGGCGGAGACCCGATTGCGTATCAGCATTTGTTCTGGTTTACTTTCCATCCTGAAGTATACATCTTGGTAATTCCTGCTATTGGTTTCATGTATGAAATATTCCCACGTTTCTCAAGAAAACCAATCTTTAGTCATAGCTCTGGAGTAGCCGCATTTACTTTGCTAACTATTGTCGGATTTGCATCTTGGGCACATCACATGTATGCAACCGGAATGTCATTTACAGAAAAGACAGTATTCATGGTCGGAACTCTAGCAGCAGTTCCAGCATCTGCAATGCACACATTCAACTTCCTTGCAACCATGTGGGGCGGAAGAATCAAGTTTGCAACACCAATCATGTGGGCTGTAGGTGGAATAGCACTATTCTTCTCTGCTGGAGCAGGTGGTGTCGTAAACAGCGCAATGCCATTAGACTTTATCACTCACGACTCTTACTGGGTAGTCGGACACTTCCATCTATTTGTCATGGGTACAATTCTCTTCGGTACAGTCGGATTCGTATACTACTTCTTCCCATACGTAACCGGCAGAATGTACAACGAGGCAATGGGTAAAATCCACTTTATCTTATCTTTCGTAGGAACTGTTCTAGTATTCTTTACACAACATATCTTGGGACTCTTTGGAATGCCAAGAAGAATTTATGATTATCCAGCAATTCCGGAATGGGTCCAAATGAATATTATAATTTCAATTGGCGCATTCATCATCGGTATCGGTATGGCAATCTTCCTTGGTAACTTAGTTTGGAGTGCAGCAAAAGGAAAACCAGCAGATATGGACGATCCATTCGGCTTAGGCGGAAAATATTACTTCCCATATCAGGCAAAGAACCCATCACATTAGGAGAATAAAATGGCACAAGTAGAAATAAACGATCCGATTTACAGAACAACCCCTGAACGTACAACCAAGATGATGGTTATCATGTTGGGAATCTGTATTGCAGGTGGCGGAATTTTCTTTGGAATGTGGGATTATTGGATTTCTATGCCTCCACCAGCAGGTCTCTTAACTGGAGATGTTGGCGGTGATGATCATGGTGGTTCTGATAAAGGCTCAGGTGCAGTTACTTTAACAGGAGTAGAAATCAATTCAGCATTATCATTTATTGAAAGTAGTGACTTTAGAGTTCTGGCGTTTAATGCACTGCCTGGAGAAGAAGGTGCAAACCCAACTATCAACGCAAACGTTGGCGATAAAATTATCTTTGATGTAGTTAATGATGGAAAATCATTCCACGCATTTGGTGTTACAAAAGACACTGAAGGCTTTTCAAATCTTATACCAGGTTCTGAGGTTGCATCTATGAATGAACCACTAAAACCTGGTGAAAGCGGAGTTTCTGAATTTATCCCAACCGAACCTGGTACATACTACTACATTTGTACAGTTCCAGGTCACAGAATGCAAGGAATGGTTGGCGAAATTGTTGTAACTGGTGCAGGTGCACCGGCAGCTGCAGCACCACCAACTGGTGTATCACACGACTTTACTTTTGACTTTGTAGAAAGTGATGATTTTAGAACTTTAGGATTTGACAAATTACCTGGCGAAGATGGAGCAAACCCTGAAATCCGTGTAAACTCTGGTGATGAAATTACAGTTACTACTGTTAACGCAGGAAAATCTTTCCACGCATTTGGTGTTGTATCAAACCCTGATGACTTTACAAGTGTTGTTTTTGATTCTGAAATCGCTGCAGCAACAAATCCATTAAAACCTGGTGAATCTGGCTCTGTAACATTCTTAGCCGGTGCTCCTGGTACATACTACTACATCTGTACAGTTCCTGGACATGCATTGCAAGGTATGCAGGGCACATTCATTGTAGAGTAATTTGATTCTAAAATATCTCGCATTAGCATCTCTTGTAATACTATATTCACTGATGTTTGTTGGTGGATACATCTCTGCAGCTGGATTAGGTTTAACCTGTCCTGAATGGCCATTATGTCCTAACGGCATAATGCCTAATGAGGAATATTTCATTGAATGGGTTCATAGACTAGTTGCAGCAACAACAGGTGTTCTTATTCTAGCAACCACTATTGGTGCCTGGATAAACAGAGATGCAGGCAGGAAAATCAAATTTACAAGTGCATTTGCAAGCGCTCTTGTAGTCACCCAGATTACTCTTGGTGCATTGGTAATAGATACCCAACTACATGCTGTTCTAGTTGCGGTTCATCTTGGTATAGGAATACTGCTATTTGCAATGACTCTACTTACAGTATTATTTGCATTTAGACTGGGCAAGCAAGTAATAGAATCTAAGGTTTAGTTCGTTTTTTTAGTATTCTAGGAACATAAACAATTCCAATAACTCCACCAAAAATTATTCCTCCTGCTGCAATTGCTCCTATGAAAACATAACCAAATGGTGATTGTGTACTTATGTTGAAAGAAAACGTCAAAACTCCGCCATCTGATGCAGCGTCATACAAATCTACACGAAATATGTGATTTCCTGACTCTTCAAAAATAAAGTCTTTTTCCATATGTCCTCCGTCATAAGACTCTGGTCTCCATGTGATTATCTGTTCTTCATTGTAAAAAATTCTATTTCCCATCATGAATCTGTCAACCTCTTTGCCATCTTGATCTGTAACCCTAATCAAAACCTGTGATCTCTCGCCAATCTGTGGGAACTCAGGTTGAGTTGCGATCTGTACTCTATAATCTCCTAATGTTTGTTCAGATGAATTAAACAATGAATGTCCGTACGCATCAGTTGTTGCACTGATCGATACAAAAAGTAATGGTAAAATGAAAAAGATTCTTAAAGTTCCATTCATACCGTTACTTGTTCTCCGATCAATATATTGTAAATCAAAAACTGGCTTGAAAATCGTGTAAAGCTTTAAATGCTCTCTGAAAAGAGTCACAAATGTTGACTGTAGTTAAGAAATCAATCGACATCAAAGCACCAGTAGACACTGTGTTTACCTATTTTGCAAGACCAGAACATGTTTCTGATCAAATGTCTGACAAAGGAGTTGGCATGACTGTCATTCCTATGGATATTAAAGCAGGTATGGGTGTAGGAACAACATTCAGAGTAATTGGTGACTTTAGTGGAAAACGACTAGAGTGGGATTGTGAGACAACTGAGTTTGTTAGAGGCGAAAAAATCTCTGCTAAACAAATCAAAGGTAAATTCAAGAAATGGGAAATTACCACAGAATTCAAAGAACTCTCTGATAATCTTACAAATGTTAGCATGACTGTTGACTATGAAATGCCATTAGGTCCACTAGGCAATATTTTAGACAAAGTAAAGTTTGCAAAATCTGCTGAAAATGGACTTGAAACAGCACTTTTCAAAGTAAGAGGACTCTTAGAAGGAAATGGTTCAATTCCAGTTTACATCACATTAGATGCATACCAAAAACTTCTTGCAGAAAAGAAAAAGATGAACAATGTTCCAGTTTCAACTGTATTAACTGCAATTCTCGAGAAGTTTGAACAAGAACCAGAAATCAAAAACTAATCATATCCCAAGTTTAAATAATAACATCATTTTTTCATATCTTTGTGTGGGTCTATAGCGCAGCCAGGTAGCGCACCGGACTCTTAATCCGGTTGTCGTGGGTTCGAATCCCACTAGACCCGCTATTGCACTTTTCTCAATAAGGTAAATCTCACTTGTTCAGGTTCTATCTCTTCATGCATGTTCACATTACTTACAATTTTGACTTTGTAATTCAACCATCTTTTTTGCATATTTCTAAACTTCATTTCATCATTAATCATCTCTTCAGATTCTCCAAACAATTCACAATTCACAATATACTTTTTTGCTACTCGAAACATCTCACTAACTCCATTATCTAATGTATCATCATCAAGATAGTTTAGTAACTTGTGTGTAAAAACAAAATCTACAGATGAATCTTCAAAAGGTAATTTTGTGATATTTTCTTTGTAAAATTTACCATTAGGGATATTTTTTTTGGCTAATTCTAATGCATGATCATTCAAGTCAACCCCATGTATCTCAAATGAATCATTAAATTTTCTTAAATCAATTCCTGTTCCACAACCAATTTCCAAAATACTTGTACAATGTAATGAGCTTGCAAGATCTGTTAAAAATTTTGTAAATCCTTCATTGTCACGAGATTCATTTTCATCGGCATATTTGTTCCAAAATTCTTCATCATATTTCATTTTCTCTCACTCCCCATGACCACATTTGCATGCAATGAATTTCGTATCAAATGTACATTCATGTGGTCCTTCAGATTTTGCATTTACTGGTATTTCTTTCATACATTCTTCATGCCTGCCTTTTTTACAAAACCAGCAAATTTCTGATATCTCATCTGATACAGAACAATCTTCCATAATGTATACTTGAATTTCTAAGATATATCTAATTTTAGATGAATTTTAACCATGAACGGAATTTCTTATTTTTGCCCATAACTGTGTCCATGAATAGCTCTTGTAATTCTTTTGTAACTTCACCAATTTTTCCATCTCCGATTTTTATCTTATTCACACGAGTGACAGATTTTACTTCTGCTGCAGTTCCCGTCATAAAAATTTCATCAGCTTTTAAGAGATCATTAATTCTAAGATTCTTTTCTATGACTTTGATTTTATTTGATTTTAAAAGCTTAATTGCTGAATCTCTTGTTATTCCATCAAGTATGTCTGCATCCAATGGCGGTGTCGTGATTCTTCCATTTTTCACAACAAAAATATTTTCAGCACTTCCTTCTGCAACATGACCTTTGTTATTGAGCATTATTGCTTCATCATATCCTGCATTTAGTGCCTCCATTCTTGCTAATGCGGCATTTGAATAATTTGCTGCAGATTTTGCTTGCATTGGCTGTGATTTTGAATCAATTCTTACCCATTTTGAAATTTTACATTTTGCACCAGAAAATTTTCCTGCTTTTGACTCTCCCATTTTCCATTCCCAACATGAAATAGAAACATCAACTTTGTTGTTGGTTGGTGTAAGTCCCATTGTTCCATACCCATAGTACGCTAATGGTCTAATGTAACATTGTTTTAATTTACTTGCATTAACAGTGCTTACTATTCCGTCACTAATCTTCTTTTTTGAATATGGCATTTTCATTGAATACATTTTTGCAGAATTGAAAAATCTGTCAATATGTTCTGGCAGTCTAAAAATTGCTGAACCTTCTGGAGTGTCATAACATCTTATTCCTTCAAATATTGAGGTTGAATAATGTAATGCATGTGTTAAAACATGTACTTTGGCATTCTTGAAAGGTACTAATTTCCCATTCATCCAAATCTTACCTGTTTCTTTCATATCGGGCAAAACTCATCTCGTAATTTAAACAATCACGCCTGAATCCCTGTACTATACATAGATCATATTAAATAATCTTCATGAGTACTATGATTAAGCGTGTTTTGGGTAACGCCGGACTGATTCTAGACGATGGTCCAAGAACAAACCCACCTTGGCACTACTGGTCACAAGACCTTTAGCGCCAAACTGGTTTTAAATAAATTTAATTTTTGATCTTTCAGAGTGTATTGATTCAATTGCTTTTGAAACACTATCTTCTGTATCTTCTATGACAATGATTATTCTTGATGTCTCTTCTTGTGCATCCATGTTTAGAATGTTCAATCCTGCATCACCTATTTTTGAACTTGCCTTTGATGCAATTTGTTGAACTCTCCACATTTCGTCTCCGATTAATGTAACTACGCCCCTATCATAGGCGACTGTTGCCAGTGCATCGAAACTTAGAATATATTTCTCATTTCTTTTTACATAATCTCCGTCTAAAAATAAAACTCGACTAAATTCTATTCCATCTTTTGTAAATGGTGATAAGACAATGAATTCACTGTATCTTTTGTCTTTATCTAATGATACTAGCAAATCTCTAATCATTTCTGATTCTATTCGTAATATTGCACAGTTTCTCTTACCTGTAACAATTTTCAATGGGTGTCCGCTCTTATCATCTGGTTTTCTTTGAATTCTTGTAATCATGTTTGGTGAATTCATATTTGTAATTGTAAGTGGTATTTCCACTCCATTTTCAAGAATTTCTTTAATTGCAATAGGATCTACAATTTTCATACCAAACATTCCAGCTAATCTTGCTTCATTGTATGATAACTCATTAACTTCTTCTAGTTCATTTTTTACAATTTTTGGATCTGCAGATACAACTGAACTATCTTTCTCAAGATCTATGACGGTATCATATTTTTTATGGAATAAAATACCTAAATCAGCTGCAGTTCTATCTGAACCACCTCTTTCATATGTTGTAATAATTCCATCTTTTGTTTTTCCAATAAATCCCCCAATAGATATGACATCATTTTTCTCAAGAATCTGTTCTATCTTATCCATTCTTGAAATTGATTCTGAGAATAGAAAATTCGTTGATTCAATATTGTTATCTGTAATTATTGGCCAATCATCAAGTGAAATTGTATCTGATTTTATTCCATTACTTCTTAAAATTAGATTCAGAACATGAGACATTAAGACTTCTCCAGAAAATGCCAAAGCCTTTGAACGAATCTCATCCAAAAACTCTTTTTTAGACGTCGCTAGTTCAATTGCCTCTTTTGAATTTTTCAAAAACTCATCAATAACCTCTTTACATGAGTTTCTAAGTTCGTCACTAACATATTCTAAAATTTTCATGTATGGTTTTTCTACAATTGAAAAATCAAAATTATTACCATTAGCTGCATCATTTCCTATTCCTAATATGACATCTGTCAATGATCTCTTTTTACCCTCCACCATAGTCAGTGGTGCAGAACAAACCACGACTAGTTTGCTATTTTCTTGAATTTCCTTTATTCTCTTAACAATTTCAGGTATTCCTTTACCATCAATTCCTATAGCACTTCCACCAAATTTTGCTATCGTTAGCTTACTCATGATTAATTCAAAATATTATTACTGTATTAATCGTTATTTTTTTTAAAAAGAATATTTCTAATTTCCATGCCTGCTAAATCTACCCCATTTTGTCTTTGTTCATTTCTATCTTTATTGATTCTCTCCTCTATGAGATTTTCTAAATTAAAAATATCTTCAAAATTAAATCCCATATCTTTTGCATTATCTTCTTGTTCAAAATGATTTTTTATTGGTATGAAAATTCCAGGTGTTCCATAAACAACTGATTCATCAATTGTAGATTTTCCTGCAAGAGAAATTACTAAATCTGCAGCAAAAATAACCTCATGAAGATTTTCCACAAATCCTAAATTTCTTATTTCATTTCCAAATTCTTCTTTTATCTCTGGACCTGTAACCAAAACTAAATCAATATCTGCTTCAACTTTTTTTATTGCATTAATTGTTTTTTTAATTAGAAATTTTCCTGCTTCTGTACCGCCTGCACAAAGAACAACTGTTTTCTTTTTAAAATCTAAGTCTTTTCTAATCTCCTCACGTCTTTTTTGTATTTTTCTTACAATTGGACCTGTTCGAATTATGTTATCTTGATTCGTTCCTGATTCTGGAATTATGACTCTATTTGCTTTTTGCAACATTTCCTGCATTGTTTTATTCATTTTTTTTTCAACAATTGCTCCAAATCCACTAGTAAATTTTGTTTCAAGGATATCTGTGATTACTATATTTGGAATTCCTTGCTCTTGTGCTACTGCAATTGATGCAAAATCTTCATCACTAATTATCAATTCTGGTTCTTCTTTTCTAATAATATCATTAGATATTTCTTTACAATTTTTATAATATTTGTAGTAACTCCACAACCATTTCAAAGATTTTTCTAATTTTCCATTTTGTACTTCAAATTTTGGTGGTGAGTAAACATCATTCGCTTCAATATCATTTCTTTGAAAAAATTGTATTGCTGAACTACCTGAAAAAACCTTGCAAGATTCTAGTTCCATTTGATTAATTATTGCTAGATCTCTTGTTGCATGTCCCAATCCTATGGGACTAGAAAAAAATAGAATTTTTGTCATATTGTGATTATTTTTTCTTTTCAAAGATTTAAATGGATTTTAACGAAGAACTTTTTGGCGGGCTCGTAGTCTAGCTCGGTTATGACGTCGCCCTTACACGGCGAAGATCCGGTGTTCAAATCACCGCGGGCCCACTACCGAATATTTTTTAATTCGACGAAACTCAAGAAAATACATGTCAGAACTTTCCATGAATGATAAAATGACTCTTGTTCAGTATGCTATTGAAAAATACGAAAATGAGGAAGAACTCTTATCAAAACTCTCTTCGGTCTTACCAGAAAAAGATATTCAAAGAAGCTTGGATACTTTGATAGGAACTCAGAAAGTTAGAAGAATTGGTCCTGAAATAATTCAAAATAATACTAGTCATACTGAGTTACCTGAATTGCCAGATAATGTCAAAGAGTTACTAGAAAAAATTTGATCTAAAATCCTCTTAATCCTTCAGGTCTTGCATTTTCAGGATGTTTTGTTAACCATCCTATTTTTTCAAGCATTTCTTTTTTATCTTGAGGGAATGTTCCTGCAATGTTATATGCATTTGAACCATGATTTGCACGAAAAACTATTTGATTTTCTGCATTAATGTTTGATACAAGTAATTCTAATTCTTCTAACGATTCATTATCATCTATTCTGACAAACTCGCCTCCCCATTTTGTAATGAATTCATCTTTAATTCCATTTTCTAAATACAAAGTTAATGCTCCAACAAAATCTGGTTTTGATGCACTGATTACTTTTCCTGTTTCTATTGCATTTTCTTTTGAGTATTTTTTACCACCTAATCCTAAAATCACCATACATGAAAGCTTGAATCCCACATCTTTTGCTTTGTTACATGCTTTGATGATAGTTTTTGATGTTGCACCCTTTGTAACCTTCCTTAGAACTATGTCTGAACCACTTTCTATTCCGAGGTATAACATATTCAAACCTGCATTATGTAATTTTTGTAAGTCTTCAGGAGTTTTTCTCAATAGATTCATAGGCATTGCATAACATGAAATCCTTTCAATTGAAGAAAATTTTTCTCGAATATATTCGAGAATTTTTACCATATACTCTGTTGATAAATTAATTGCATCTCCATCTGCTAGAAAAATTCTTTGTGTATCTGGCATAATTTTTGCCATCATGTCAATTTCTCCTTTTACTTCATCCCATGTTCTTTCAGAATATTCTTTTGATCTGTACATATCACAAAATGAGCATTGATTAAAAGAACAACCAAGTGTAACCTGAAAAATTAATGAATTTGCTTCTGATGGAGGTCTGTAAAGTGGAGCGTCGTAATTTAACATCATTATATCTATTAATTACAAGAATTGGTTATAATCTTAATGAAGATCCTTAAAAAAGGCGCAGAGGCAGACGTCTATCTTTCCTCATGGAATGGAAAAAAATCGGTACTAAAAATCAGAAAAGAGAAAAAGTACAGAAATCCAAGACTTGATGAAAGAATTAGAAAACAAAGAACAATTAGAGAAGCACAGCTAATATCTGATGTAAAATCATTTGGTATTTCAACACCACTAATTCATTTTGTAGATTACAAAAAATTTTCAATATACATGCAATACGTAAATGGAAAATTAATTCGTGATATGGATGACAAATCTATTCCAAAAGTCTGCTTACAAATAGGGAAAATTGTTGGCAACCTTCACAAAAACGGAATTATGCATGGTGATCTTACTACTTCCAATTTCATACTAACTCAAAAAAATCTATTTCTTATTGATTTTGGATTGGCAAATAGAACTGAAAAACCTGATGATCATGCAGTTGATCTACGTTTGTTCAAAGAAATCTTGAATAGTGCTCATGCTAATGTTATGGAAAAATCTTGGAAAAATTTTGTTTCTGGATATCAAAGTTCTGTTGGGAAAAAACAATGTTCAAAAATTCTTGAATTAGTTGCAGTAATTGAGAGTCGAGGTAGATATGCAACAGTCGTGTGAATTATTTTTTGTATCATCTAATACGCATAAATTCGAAGAGGCTAAAAGAATACTATCAAATCTAGGGCTTGAAATTAATTTATTTAAAACTACATTAGAGGAAATCCAATCGAATTCTATTGGTGAAATTGCAAAACGAAAAGCATTAGATGCTTTTTCTAAACTTGAAAAACCTGTAATTATTGAAGATGATGGCCTTTTCATTGATTCACTTGGTGGATTTCCTGGTCCTTACTCATCTTATGTTTATGATACAATTGGAAACAAAGGAATTATGCGTTTATTAGAAAACATTGAATTGAGAAATGCAAGGTTTGTAGCAATGATTGCTTATTGTAATGGGACTGATAATGTAAAATTATTTGAATCTAGCATTCCCGGAAAAATTTCATTGTCTATTGAAGAAGGCGGTTGGGGATATGATCCAATATTCATTCCTGATGGAGAGTCAAAAACATATGCAAATGTTTCTGATAAAGATAAATTTTCTCATAGAGCTGCATCATTGAAAAAATTTTCAGATTGGTTTATGCATAAGCAGTAAGATATCTTTCTGTAAATCTTTTCTTATTTTGTAAAACTACTATTCTTGATACCTCACTTTCATCCATCACTTCAAATCTATCTGATTTCTCTACTATTTTTTCTGAAAACTTTCTAACATCGTTCATTTCAACCATATTTTCATACTCTAAACGATTTGTTGAACGTCCAATATGCATGTAGGATTTCAATTCTATAAAATGCGCATTTGATTTTTCAAATATCGATTTAAAACCGGATATCATTTCTTCTGAATCATTCCAATCTTTGATTAGCGTAACTCGTAATACGGTTCTTGTATCTAAATCTGCTAACATCTCTAAAGTTTTGTTCCATCGTTGCCATGAATCATCATATTTTGGTCTATTAATTTTTAGAAATGAATCATAATCAGATGCATTTGTTGAAAGATAAAGTTGAGTTGGTAATGCATTTTCGTCTGCTAATCTTTGAATCATGTCTGGTTCTTGACCATTAGTTACTAAGAAAATTGATTTTGTGGCTTCTAATGATTTTAGATACTTTATCAAATCAGGTAATTTTGGATACATGGTTGGCTCTCCAGATAATGATATTGCATAATGGCTTGGAGTAAGCGATTCTTCAATTTTTTGTTTATCTTGACTAGGGTCTCCGAAATGTCCTACGATTAGTTTTCTTCGTTCTTCCATTAATTTTGACATAATGTCTTTTGGTTCTGCAACTTTTTGCTCATCCATTTCTAATGAATCATAAAATTCCATTGGTCTCCAACAATAGACGCATCTATTTTCGCAATGCATTCCTGCTGGAGAAAATTCCATGCATTGATGAGTGCTAATTCCATAAAATTTGTGCTTGTAACAACTCCCCTCATTTCTAAAAGATTTTTTTGTCCAGTGACATATTTCTACTGTTGAATGATCCGCAACACCATATTTTGCTTTTTTTAATTGTTGAGAAATATTTGATTTAATTTGTATTAGTTGCTCATTCTTTTCTACAATTTCCCCCGAACAACTCATATGACTATTTTCTAACTGTTTTACTTAAATCATAACATGTTTTTAATAGATAATTCATTAATGAAACTTTAATTTTGATTTGTGTTTTATAATATCATGAAAAAAAACCTATTGATATTTTCATTATTTCCTCTTTTATTCTTCGCAAGTTCAGGTCATGCTTATTCTGAAACTGTAAAACTGTCACAAGACGGTGGAATGGAAATTGAAATCGTCCATCCTGATTCTGTTTTGAATGAAAGAACGTTTTCAATATCTTTTTTGATACAGAATAATGGTTGGGAAAGTAAACAGAATATAATTTTGAAATTAACAAACCCTGATGATGCATTTACGCCAGTTGCTGAAGAAAAGATTAGAATTGAAGAACTAACATCATCTAGCTCTTTTGGCACTACACTTGATTATGTTGTTCATAAAGATGCTACAGAAGGAACACACTTCATCAATATCGATTACTCTCAAATTTTGTTAAGTAACAATGTTGATCCTATGCCTCAAACACAAATGAATATTGCAATACCAATTGAGGTACTAAACAGACCTCAAATAGTCATTGAAACTATAACTCCTGAATCCATATTTGCCAAATCTGAATTTTCAATTCAAGCTACCATAACCTCAAACGATATTGATCTTGAAGATATTACTTTAGAAATAATTGCACCTGATATTGAATTTAGAGGAGATACATTTTACAAATTATCATCACTTGAAAAACAAACTCCTTATACAATCTCTGCAGAATTAATTACTCCTGTTGAGAATGTTACAACAGAATATACAATTCCTGTAAAAGTGATATTGACATACACTGATGATCTAGGAGAAACAAATACTTCAACACAATCAATGCCTCTGTTATTAAGACCAAAAACTTTCATGGAATTAACAAATGACGGTGGAATTTGGATTGGAGATTTCTTTATTGCTCCATATGTCAGTATAGGTACTATAGTTGGCATTCCAGCAGGTACAATACTATCTTTAATCATTCGTCGTTCGCAAAACAAAAAGAAAGAATCCTCAACTGAATAATTCCAAAAAAAAAGTGTATATAGATGAAAAAAGTGCTTCTGCCATGTTAAAGACAGTAAGTATTGCAGGAATTGAGGAACAAGGAGTTCCATTCAAAAGAGAAAGTACTAGCTTAGATGAAGCAACACAACATGTCTCTCTTGGTAATTTAACTTGGATAGAATGTGTAGTTGATGATATAGTTAGTGAAACACCAAAAATTCTTGAAAAATTAAATATCAATATGGATTCTAGCACATTACTTTCTGGTTATCTTACAGAATACGAAGACGTTGGTGATACTCTTGGAATCATGGTTCCTTTTATTTTCACAGGTGAAAATAGAACACAAACTTCACCATGCTTGATTTTTGTAAAGAAGGATCTAATTGTCACAATACATGATGACTATGGTGGAAAAATTACAAAATTATATAATTATTCAAACTCTCTTATGCGAAAACTTCCACAAACTCCAGAGAATTGGGCAGAAAGACAGACAATGTTACTCTTTAGATTGCTTGACGAAGTCAGTGAAACAAACTTCTCTGCTCTTAGAACGATTGTTGAACGTGCAGAACAGATTGAAATTGATCTTGCAGGTTCCCGTCAAATACACAGAGATCTATCCACTGAACTATCTAACATGAAAAGATCACTGTTATCATTTCTTAATGCTGTATGGGCTACTCATGATACTGTAAGAAATCTAAAGTATGGTGATCCTGATATGTTGACTGATGATGATGACATATTAGAAAAATTCGAAGTCATTCTTGCAACTCTAGACAGACAAATTCAGATGGCAGAAAATGTAATGGAGGTTATATCCACAGGTATTACTGTCATACAAACAGAATCTACAAATCAATTAACAAAATTGATAGTTTGGTTAACCGTAGCCGCTACTGCAGTTCTTGTACCTAACACACTTGCAACAATCTTTGGTATTCCTGGACTTGAATTTTCATACGTGTGGGTAATTCCTGTGTTGATATTTGCTACAGCTTTATCAATAATTATTACATTTAGATGGACAAAACAATATAGAATCTTACCATTTGGTTCATCTAGGTTGAAACGAATAAAGGGCAAATTCAAAAAATAGTCTCAACTAGCAAGCGTAGCTATAAGATTAATACAACAAAAAAATTTAGTTTCTTTGTGGCCTCTGTCGTCCAATGGCTAGGATAGGGGATTGTGGATCCCCGGATGGGTGTTCGATTCCCCCCAGAGGCCTCTTAACTTTTAAAAAATTCCAAATTTGCTTGATTCCATTTCTTCTTTTAAAGCAAATTTTATTTTCAAATCTTTTCCTTCCATTCTTTCAGATAATAAAGAAACAAATTTTTTATCCAGTCCTTTTCCTTTGTAGTTGTTAAATTGTTCTCCCATCATGTCTGCAAGTTTAGTGACCATCTCTCTATTTACAGATGCGACAAAGAAATGCCATCCGAATGCAAATTCTGAGTCTGTAATAACGAAATCATCTTGTCCATGGACCGTTTCTTCCATGTTTCCTAGCACTTTTCCAAGCTCTTTGCTTGTTTTGTCATATTCTGTTGCTGAAACATTGATGTTTATTCTCTCTTCCATACAGATACTTAATTTTTGGAAATAAAAGGTTGACTAGATTATTTCAACAAGTGCTCAACTTCAATTCCAAAATACTCTCTTAGAATTGCAATGTATGATCTGATTGAATCTGGAATTTCTTCTCCACATGCAACGCCAAGATTCTTTGCATTTATCCAAATTGTCAATGCT
This sequence comes from Candidatus Nitrosopelagicus brevis, assembly GCF_000812185.1. NCBI lineage: Archaea > Thermoproteati > Nitrososphaerota > Candidatus Nitrosopelagicus > Candidatus Nitrosopelagicus brevis. The sequence continues at coordinate 201,259 of NZ_CP007026.1, forward strand.
TGAATAATAACAAGAAATCTATCATTTTCTGGATTATCTCGACCTATTGATTTTGTATATCTCTCAGCATACTCCCATGCTGTTACAAAACCAATACATTCTGTTTCAAACACAGCTAACAATTGTTTTTTTAAATCGTCTGTCTGATTAAATGGTGTTTTATTCAAAATATATGGGAAATCAACCTTTTCTGGTAAACATCCTGGTAGTGGTCCCCAAATTGTTATAATTCTAACACCATTTTTTAATTTTTGAAATTTTTCAACTAAACTTTCTAAAACTTCTGCATCCATGAACCAACATAAAATTACATCTGCATCCTTAAACTCTGCTTTACGAACATCTTGTTCAATGACTTTAATGTTGGAAATATTTTCTTCATTAATCATTTTTTTTGCAAGACTAATCATTTTTTCTGAATTATCTATGCCAATTGCATTTTTTACATTAAATTCTTGTCTTGCAATTTTCAAACTAGTTCCATTCCCACTTCCCAAATGATAGAATGTATCATTTTGACCTAAATCTGCAAATTTACAAATTTCTCTAATTGTATCTGGAGGAATCTGAATTTCTTCCCCTGATAGAATGGATTGGGGCAGTGTGGATAGATATTCTTCGATTTTCAATGTACTGATAAAATATTAAGGGAAATTTATTCTCTTATGCTCTCTAAAACTGATACTGCTTGCCATAATGTGGTTCTAACAAATGAAGGTACGTTTGGGTCTTGTGTAATATCGTCTAAACTACTAATTGCATTAGCGGCTCTTACTGACATTGAATATTCATCAGATTGTAATTCTATGATCAAATCTGAGATTGTTTTTTTGAAATTCTTTGGTGTGGAATGACTAGTTGCTAGTTGATTAAGTGTCTGAAGTGCACTTTCCATTGCTTGGTTATTTTCTTCGCTCATTTTTTAAATCTCTATGAATACATCTTCTGATTCTACTACCACTGTATATGACTTTAAATCGTTAATTTTAGCCGGAAATTTCTCCATTTTTCCTGTCTCACAACTAAATTGTGCTGCATGCCATCCGCATGTGACTGTTGAATTTTCTAAACTTCCTTCTGATAAACTTGCTCCAGCATGTGTACATGTATCATCACATGCAAAATAATTTCCGTTAACATTTGCAACTAGAATCTCCTTACTGTCTACAGAAACCTTTTTCATTTTTCCTGCTTCCAATTCTGATGATTTACATGCAATAATTCGTCCCACGAACTAAATCCATTTTATATTCTTAATAATTTTTCTTATTTTATGGAGAATTATCCTCGACTAGCACAAGATTCTGACAAAAAAGTTGTTTTGAATTTTTGCCAAAATACATTTTCGTGGGGTGATTACATACATGAGGTCTGGGATAATTGGATTGATGAAGGAAATCTAATTGTAATTGAAAATAACCAAGTTCCTATTTCGATGACACATGCAGCCTTTTATCCTGATGAAAAAATGATTTGGATTGAAGGAATACGTGTAGAAAAAAATTTTAGAAAAAATGGCGTTGCTCAAAAAATGATTTCTTATCTTGAAGAAACTGCAAAATCAAAAAAATGTGAAATTTCTCGAATGCTTATTGCTTCTGAAAACAAGCCATCCTTATCTCTGGCAAAAAAATTAGGTTATACAATAATTTCAAAATGGAACTATTTTTCTCTAGAATCAAAATCAATTCATGAAGAAACTAACATCACATCTGATTCTTGTATTGATTCTATTGATAATCTTAATGAGAAAAATTCTCATTTTATTGAGTCTTGGAGATGGATACCACTGACTGATGAAAGATTAAAAAAATTAAATTCTGAAAAGAAAATCTTTTGTCAAAAAGATAATGAAAAAACAAACACTCTGGGCATAATTACCGAGTCAGAATCTTTTGAAAATACGATAATTCTAGAACTTATTTCTGGAACTAACTCTGAAAAAATGATAAAGTTTACACAAAATCTTGCACATCAAAAAAATTATTCAAAAATTAGAATACTGACTGAACTTGAATCCTTACCTTCAATTAATAATCTGGAAAATAAATTCCCATTTTATCTAATGGAAAAAAAACTCTAATCTACAAATCTTACTTTATTTTGAATGGTTCCTATCTTTTCGATTTCCATTTCTATGTGGTCGCCATCTTTTAGGTAAGGTATGTTTGGATTATTCAGTGCAACACCGGCTGCAGTTCCGGTTGAAATAATGTCTCCTGGTTCCAATGTTATTGATTTACTAAGTATTGAAATGATTGATGGAATTTTTATGAACATATTTGATGTTGTAGAATCCTGTCTAATTTGACCATTAATTTTTGTTGTAAGTTTGAGGTTTTGAGGATCATCAATCTCATCTTTGGTTGTAATCCATGGCCCACATGGCGCAAATCCATCAAATGACTTTGCACGTGTAAACTGTTTATCCATGGCTTGAATGTCTCTTGCCGATACATCATTGAGTATCATATATCCAAAAATTACATCCATCGCCTCTTCTTCTGAAATATTCTTACACTTTTTACCAATTATCAATGCAAGTTCTATTTCATAATCTAACTCTTTGACGAAATTTGGACAAATAATTTCTGCATTAGTTCCATTTAGAGCAGTTCTTGGTTTGTTTACAATTGCTGGCTCTTTTGGAGGTGTTAATTTTTGTTCTTCAGCATGATCTTTGTAGTTGAATGCTAAACAGATTATCTTGTTAGGATTAGGAATTGGTGCTAAAACATCAAAATCTGATAAATCATGCTTGAACTCAATCTCATCAATTTTTGGTAAAATTTCTTCAAACCATCCATCAAATAGGAAATCTCTGATATTCATTGGAATTGGAATTCCTGTAGATTGTGTTATGTCATCTTTTGTGGCAATTTTACCATCTTTGACTAAACCAAAAGTTTCCCTGTCTGATTTTACTACTCTTGCAATTTTCATATTTTCTCACTTGTGTGTAAATATGACTTGGTGTGTAGATTCTTTTCTACAATATCCAAATCTTATGAATTGGATTTCGTCACCGTCTTTTAATTCTAAGTATGCTTGTTCAACATATCCTTCAATTTCTTTAAGACTGTCTTCGTTGAATGTCTCTCCAAAAAATAACTGATCAGGAACAATAATTTTGAGTTTTATTGGTTCTCCTGCGACCCATTGTATCTTTTTTTCAATATTTTCAGCATTTTCTGAAATAAATTCAGCTGTAAGGTTTGAACCATCTTCTACAATCTTGAAAATTCCAATTCCAAGTAATCTGATAGATTCACCTTTTTTCAACTCATTAGCATCCTCGCCGTCAATCATTACAGAATCATTTACCGTAACTGTTCGTTTTCCTAGGTCAATAGTAGGGTGATTTGGTAATTCCAATTCATTTGATGGAAGATTTGTCACCTTCATCTCCTTTGGTTTACGAACCATGTGAAGTCTGATACTTTCAGAATCAATTATTTTCTTGTTGAATGCCTCAAGTGAGGCAAATGGTGAAACCGTATCATTTTTTGTTAATCCCAAGGAAAGAACAAATTTCTTTACCGCTTCTGGTCTGATTCCTCTTCTACGAAGTCCTTCTAACGTAGGTAGTCTTGGGTCATCATACCATGGAACTTTGCCATTTTCAATTAATGGTTTTAGAGCACTTTTTGATACCGGCATTCCTTCCAAGTCCAATCTGCCAAAAAAGATGAACTCTGATTTCTCCATTCCCAATTTATCTAAAATTGTATGATGCAATTCCTTTCTTAGTTCAAACTCCTTTGATCTCATAGCATGTGAAACCTTGCTAATACTGTCAAAAATTATGCCTGCAAAATCGTATGTTGGCCAAACTTTGTATTTTTGTTCTTGTCTTGCATGTCTTTTTGTATTAATTCTGAATAGCGCAGGGTCTCTCATTGTTGTATTTCCAGATTGCATATTTCCCCTAAATCGTAATAATGCTTGTCCTTCTTTGAAGCCTTTTTCATCATGCATCTTATGCCATAGTTTTTCATTTTCTTCTATACTTTGTTTTGTACACTTGCATTCAATCATTTCTCTTCTGTCTTTACTAATACTGTCTTGGCTACATGTACAAACATACGCATCATTTGATTTTATAATCTGGTCTGCTTTTTTGTAAAGAATATCTAAATTATCTGAGACGTGTTCGACACTATCATACTTTATTCCAAGCCAATCCATTCCAACTTTAATTGCAGCATAATACTCTAATCGTTCAGTTCCAGGATTTGTATCCTCAAATCGTAAAATTAGTTTTCCACCATGCATCTTTGCATATTCTTCACTGATTACGGCAGCTTTTGCATGACCAATATGTGGATAGCCATTTGGTGCAGGAGGAAATCTTGTGATTATTTCTTTTCCTTCAATATTTTTTAGTGCTGGAAGTAAACTTTCCTTTTGTGGTTTCTCTTTTTTTACTTCTAATAGTTCTGGAAATTTTTCTTCAATCTCTTTTTGTTGCTCCTCTAATGAAATTTGATTTATTTCTGAAACAACTTCAGTAATTATTGGACCTATCTCTTTTGCTTTTTGTCTTAACTCTGGAACATTTCCCATAATCTTTGCTAGAATTGTTTTATCTCTTGTTTGACCTTCATGTTCTACTGCATTTTGTAGTGCAAATTTTCTAATCTCACTTTTTATTTCTTCGTCATTCATTCTATAATGCAACTAACTTTACTGTGTCCATTTTTTTATTAATCTGAAATTTTTTTGTTATTTCGCCAACTGGTTCTGATTCTCCTTTTAAGATAAAAAGTTCCATACATTTGTCTCCTTCAATTTTACTGTGTAAATGCATCGTAATGAGGTCTTCATAGGAATGTTTGATATCAGTTACCTGATTGTCATATTCATCATTATGTACCACTAGCAAAATCGCATTAACACTTCCTGAGAGATCTTCTTTTTGTTTCTCCTCAGAAACAAAACTTCGTATTCCCGCTCTTATTGCATCTGACCTACCTGAAAATCCAAGATTCTTCTGTAACGAATCGATTTGTTTGAGAATTTCATCATTTAATGAGATTGAAACAATTGGCATATGCTCATTGTTATTAAGAACCATAAATATTTTGAGAAAATGTTATTAACATTTTACACATTTATTAATAATAATTTTTCACAATCTGTATGGCAAGTCTGGAAAGCCGAGTCTGCACGATACCAACCGCATGCTTCGTTCATACACTTCCACTTGCCATATTTTCATTCGGAGTGATTATGAATGAATAAGAACTCATCAATTGCTATCGTAGCCGGGATTGCAATTGCAATAGCAGTGATTGCATCTGTTTTAGCATTTAGTGGAACTTCAAATGATTCTACACCTATGGAATCACCTGAACAAGCCAACCTTGTACCACAAGCAGAAAAAATAACAATCCTAACATCATTTTATCCGTATCATGAATTTACAAAAAATGTAGCTGGTGACTTTGCTAATGTCAAACAGTTTATGCCAAGTGGAGTAGAAGCTCATGATTGGGAACCACGAGCCCAAGAGATTCAGTCTTTGAAAGATGCAGACGTTTTTGTATACAATGGATTAGGAATGGAATCTTATATTGAAAATATTATTGAATCAGGAGAATTTGATAATGTTGTATTTCTTAAAGCATCTGAAGGTGTTGAATTATTAAAATTTGAAGATGATCATGATGACCACGCTAAACATGATGATCATGATGACCACGATGATCACGACGAACATGCAAAAGAAGATGATCATGATGATCACGATGAACATGAAGAAGGAGGACACGACGGACATGATCATGATTATGAATTTGATCCTCACATTTGGTTAGATCCAATTTTAGTAAAACAACAAGTTAACGTCATAAGAGATGGATTGATACAAGTAGATCCTGATAACAAAGAACACTACGAAGAAAATGCTCGTATTTACAATGACAAAATGGATGCATTAGATATGAAAATAGGTTCTGCCTTATCATCATGTCAAAAAGACACAATTGTTCCATATCATAATGCATTTACCTATCTTGGAGAAAGATATGACATACACATTATGGCTCTTGGTGGAATGGCACCTGATGCAGAAGCCTCTGCTGCAGAAATTGCTGAATTTGTAGACTTTGTTAAAGATAATGACATCAAGGTAATATTTTCAGAAGAATTAGTTGATCCAAGACTTGCAGAGGTAATTGCAGAAGAAGCAAATGCTCAAGTTCTATTATTTAGTCCACTTGAAGCATTGAGTAAAGACGAAACAGGCACAAATGTATCTTACATAGATAAGATGGAAGATAATCTCGATTCTCTAAAGGTGGCTCTTGAATGCCAATGAAAGACTGTTCTGATGCCACTGCAAATGCTAAAGAAAGCAGTGACGCAAGTGTAAATGAGATTGTAATTGAAATAAATGATTCATCTTCAAGTCATAACAATAATTTTGCAATAACACTGAAATCAAAAAATGTAGATGTTGATGCATTACTTCCTCTCGCAAAACAATGGATTAAAGAACATAAAGAAAAGTCATGGCAAGGTGTCTGACTAGCGTCTGAACGGGATTAAATAACTAATGATTAACATGATAGTAATGGTTGGTACTATAATGGTGGCTCTTGAATGTCGGTAACTCCCGTACTTAGTGTAAAAGATCTTACAATAAATTATGATAATTTTCCTGCAGTAGATAACATCAGTTTTGATGTACAAGAAGGTGATTGTTTAGGAATTGTTGGACCAAACGGTGCTGGTAAGACCACGTTATTTCGAGCAATCTTAGGATTACAATCATTTTCTGGCAATATGAAGTTATTTGGATATGAAAATCCAAAGTACAGTTCAATTATTCCACTAATTGGTTATGTCCCACAAAAAGTAACATTTGAACCAAATTTTCCTGCAACTGTTTATGATGTTGTTTCAATGGGAATTATTTCTGAAAAACGTATAGTTCAGGGTGCAAAATTAATTCAAGAATGTGGTTGCTGTTGGAACAGAGTATACCAATCAATAAAAAAGAACGAGGACAAAGTAACTCAAGCTCTTCATACAGTAGGATTAGAATCTCTTAGGAATAGAAGAATAGGTGAACTTTCAGGAGGAGAACTACAACGTGTCTTCATTGCAAAAGCCTTGGTAAAGGATCCTTTATTGCTTATTCTCGATGAACCTGTTGCTAGTGTTGACGTTGAATCACAAACAAAATTCTATAATGTAATTAAAACAATCAATGAACAAAATAAGATAACAATAATCTGGTCTTCACATGATCTTGATGCAATTTCAAAGTATGCTAACAGAGTTGCATGTATGAATAAAAAACTCTTTTTCCATGGAGAAAAAGAAAAATTCTTTTCAGACAAAGAACTTCTTAAAACTTATACTGAATCATCAATGCAAATGCACATGCATGATCATAATCATGATATGCATTAATGAATAGGATGAAAAAATGATCCTGGAAGCTCTCTCTTACACATTTATGCAAAAAGCACTAGTTGCAGGAATTGCAGTTGGTATCATTTGTTCATTTATGGGAACCTTTCTGGTACTTCGACGTTATTCCCTATTCGGTGACGGAATTGCACATGTAGCATTTGGTGGAATCTCAGTTGGTTTATTCTTAGGAGTTTTTCCATTATGGACTGCATTTATTGTCTCAATATTTGGTGGACTAGGACTACAAAAATTAAGACAAAGTACCAAAATATCTGGTGATTCAGCCGTTGCTGTAGTTTTAGTTTCAGGATTGGCAGTTGGCGTAATTCTGGTAAGTTCATCTGGTGGATTTTCAGTAGATCTCTTTAGCTTTTTGTTTGGAAGTATTCTCTTGATAAGTAATGAAGATACTATAATGATTCTTGCTATTAGTGCAGGTATTATTGCCACACTAACCCTCTTGCAAAAACAATTTCTTCATCTAACATTCAACGAAGAGCAAGCTAAACTTGGAGGATTAAGAACAACTTTGTTAAATTATGCTTTTGTTGTTCTTGCATCCATTACTGTTGTAACCTCAATGAGGTTGGTTGGAATATTGTTAATCTCTGCACTTATTGTGGTTCCAAATATTACCGCAATGATGTTCGGTAAGGGATTTAAAAAAACAGTTTTCATATCAATGGGTATTGCAGTTATTTCTGTAGTTAGTGGCATACTTGTGTCTTATTCCTTCAACGTTGCGCCATCAGGAACTATAGTTGTGATAGCAGTTGGAATCTTAGTAGGTACTCTTATTTTAAAATCCACAGGCCTATTACAAAAAGTTGACATTAAGACACCATCAAAAATATCTCATAACAGTTAGGATGGAGTGGTTTGATGGCTTCATTACTAGAACAAGGAATTCAAAATTTTGAGAATGAAAATTTTCAAAAAGCAATAAAACTATTTGAAAAAATTCTAAAATCAGATCCGGATAATCCTGAAGCAATAATTAACAAAACATCATGTCTTGCAGAACTTGGAAAATACAATGAGGCAATAGAACAGCTAGAAATTTTTCTAAAGAAGAATCCAAATGATTTTGTTGCATTATACAATAAAGGAACAACATTGTATGATATGGATCAACATGAAGAGGCATTAGATACATTTGACACTGCATTGAAAATAGATCCAAAAAACTCTCAAGCACTTTGTAATAAGGCAAATGTTCTTGTTGCATTGGGAAGACATGACGATGCAATACGTGTGTATAATCGTGCTTTACAGGCAGAACCACGAGATGTTGAAATTCTAAATAATATTGGAATTGTATATGCAGGACAAAAAAAGCATAAAAAGGCAATAAAATTTTTTGAATCTGCACTTGACATGCAAAAAGGTGACATTGATACACTGTGTAATCTTGGTAATTCACTTTTAGAGATTGAAAATAACAAGTCGGCATACAAATATTTTCAACAAGCAGTAAAACTTGATCCAAACGACTTTGATGCAACTTTTCGACTAGCAATTACATGTAATAATTTGAAAATGCCTGAAAGAGCATTAATCAATTTTAACAAATTACTACGTCGTGATAGAAATAACGTTGATGTACTAATCAACAAAGGATATTCATTACATCTTATGGAAAAATATGGGCGTGCTATACTTTGTTACGATAAAGTCTTAAAACAAGATCCACAAGAAATGAATGCAGTATACTACAAATCAAAATCTACTGCAAAACAAAATGATGAAAAGCAAACATGTAATCTAGTTTCCAAATTATTGAAATTTGATGCATCACATGACCACGAACATGACCACGAACATGACCACGAACATGACCACGAACATGACCATATGAAGTTTATAGAAAAAATTCAAAAAGATTCTGACTTTAAGAAAATGAGAAAAAATGCTAATTTCTTATTCCTACTAAAAAATAACTAAAACTATTGGTGTTTCTTCCATTTCTTAATCGAGTTTACTGGAATTGTTAAAACATATGATTTCTTACCAAAAAGGGTATGATAAAGACTACATGTCCATTATGCGACAAGCAAATGGTTGAACACACCAAAAGTCAAATTGAAAAATGTCTATGGACATTTGTCAGAGAAGCAAGAAATCCAGTTGCATTTGCTCGTATAAACTCTAGAACATGTCCCGAATGTGAAAAAAAGATGTTAGATCATAATCCTTCTCAAGTAAATGAATGTGTGAATCGATTCATACTTGATGTTGAAAGTTTAGAAATCTAAAATTTTCTAAAGACTTCTTTTTACTACGAAATCTAAAAGACTGACCATCTCATTTTTGTCACTACCTGAATAACTATCAAGTGATTTTGTTGCCTTTGTTGCATATTGGAGCGCTTTTTTACGAACTTCTTCTTCAATTCCTAAAGAACGAATTGTATTAACTGCAGTTTGTACATCTTTTTTTGCAGCTTTTGATTTTCCAAAAACTTTGAGAATTTTCTTCTTGTCACTTCCTCTTGCTTTTCTAATTGCTAATAGAATTGGAAGTGATTTTTTACCTTCACGAATATCATTTCCTACCGGTTTTTTTGTTACTTTACTATCGCCCATAATTCCAATCAAATCATCTGTTATCTGAAATGCTATTCCTAGATTACGTCCAAATGATGACAAATTTCTAACATCTTTTTCTTTTCTCTTTGCACAAATTGCACCCATTGCACATGATACCTCAAAAAGAACCGCAGTTTTCTTTTCAATCATTTTGATATATTCCCGTTCAGTTGGGATTCTCTTGTTTTCTGCAAGTTTTACATCGTCTACTTGCCCTTCACAAATTTCTACACATGCTTTTGATAATTTTGTAACTAATTGTGTAGTGTGATTTGGAGAAAGTTTTGACTTTGATGAGATTGTATGGTATGCTTTGGAGTATAGCACATCTCCTGCTAAAATTGCCAATGGCATGTCGAATTTATTATGAGTCGTTGGAACACCATGACGCATTTCATCATTATCCATAATGTCGTCATGCACTAGCGTAAAATTATGAATCATCTCTACAGAACTTGCAGCAGCTATTGCATCTGACTGTTTACCACCTAAGACCTTACAACTTTTCAAGACAAGGTATGGTCTTAGTCTTTTTCCACCATGTATTATGAGATGAGCTGCTGCATCATACAGCTGTTTTGGTTCTCCCCTTAGCTCTTTTCTCAAAAATTTGTTTACAAATGTGGCATTTTTCTTTATTGATTCAGATGATTTCAATTTACCAATCTCCAATTGTTCTCAGGTATGTAATGTTTAATTGCTTTTTCATATCTTTGTTTGAGATCCTCCTTTGTCCATTCTGAAATTAAGGAGGAAAATTTAGTTTTTGTTTCAGATTCACAATCATCAAGATAGTATAGAGCAATAACCATCCATGGACAATAGATGTCTAGATTATTTTCTAACTCTGTTTTCAATTCATTAGGTGAAATCCATTTTATTGCTGAAATTTCATCTTTGATTAGTGATGATTCATCAAAATCATCTACTACACCAACTAATGTTCCACAAACTTCATTTTCAGAACCAATGTCCTTGTAAGGAACATGATATTCAAATTTGTTAACATAATTCATTTGACATGTAATTCCAATCTCCTCAGGCATTCTACGTTCTGCAGATGAGACATATGTCTCGCCTTCTCTAGGATGACTTGCAACTGTACCATCCCACTCTCCAGGCCAAAGCATTTTCGAGTCACTTCTTCTTGTTAGGAGTAACTTACCTTCTTTGTTAAAAATTAACGCAGTAAATGCTCTGTGAAGCTTTCCATTTGGTAAATGACATTTTACCTTCTCTTCTTTTCCTATTGGATTATCATTTCCATCAACTAAAATTACAAATTCTTCCATGATTATTTCCTGAATAATGTTCCTTCAAATTTCTTTCCTAAAATTGCATCGCTAATCCTCTTTGGTTTGTTGCCATTTACAAAAAATACCTTCAATCCAGCTTTTGCCATTTTGTTTGCTTCAGTAATTTTTCTTGTCATGCCGCCGGTAACATCCATTACATTTTCTTGAATCTTAGGGGTTTCCTTTTTGAAATCATGAATCAATTTCTTTGTTTTCAAATCTGAATAAACACCATCTACATTCAAAACAAATAGTGAAAGTCTTGGTTTCAAAACTTTTGCAATTGTAGTCATTATTACGTCTCCAGATAAAATGTATGATTTTTTCTGCCCAAACCATAATGCATCGCCAAATGTTATTGGTGTCAATCCTGATTTTGCAATTTCATTAATTGTTAAAATTTTACTCCTGATTGATTTGTTTCCTTTCATAAAATCTGTAGGTGGCAAACAATACGAATTAACCTTATTTTTTACTGCACTATCTAGGATTATTTTGTTTAATTCAACCATAGAATTTTTAACAACTGCGACACCTTTTGGACTGGTTTTTGCAGGTTTCGTATGCATATCGTATTTTACAGACCAATAATGTCCGTATGAGCCTCCGCCATGTACAAGAATTACTGGTTCTTTGATCTTTCCAATTTCTTTTAAAATATTATTAATAGTCTTTCTTCTAGGTGATAATGGCTTTTCTTTATTTGTAATAATTGAGCCTCCAAGTTTTATTAGAATCATACCTGTATCATCATCCTATCTATTAAAAACCTGCATACCTGTTTTTTGTATAGATACGTTGTGAGTTTGATACTTTGTTGTGTTCATAAATTCTGAAAGATCATTATTCTTTTGTGTCAATGCTATGATACATCCACCACCTCCTGCTCCTGTGATTTTTGCACCAAATGTAATTTGTTCAATCTCTTTTGTAATTGATAATAATATGTCATTAGAAACACCAATTTGTTCTAAGTAAATTTGATTCTGTGCCATACACTTTCCCATAGTTTCTAAATCATTACTTTTCATACTTTCTAGTGCTTTTGTTACTAAACGTTCTTCTTCTGAACATAATTCTGAAAATATATCACTATTTTCATCTTTAAATTTTTTTACTTGCTCTACTACTTTGTCTGTTGCATGAACCTGTTCTGAATCAATTATCAAAAAATTAAATTCATTTTCTGTTTCAATTTTTAAAAAGCCTTTTTCTTTTTGATATTCAATTATTCCTCCATGAACTGAAACTGTACAGTCTGCTCCTGATGAATTTGGAAATATTGTTTTTTCTGCTTGTATAGATAACTCTAAAACTTCTTTTTCATTTGTATTGTTAAATAAATTCGAAACTGATGCTGCTGCTGCAACACAACATGCAGATGAGGAACCTAGTCCTGCACCTATTGGAATATCTGATTCAATCTTAATACTAATTCCATTTTCAAAATTATTTTTTGAAATTATTTCTTTTGCAATATAAAAAAATGGTCTAAATTTTTTTTCTATATTTGAGACATTCTCATCTTTTTCTATCGATGCTTGTCCTAACGATGAAGAGATTAGAATATTGTTTGTATTTGTTTTTTCTGAAGTTACAGTTGCATACTTGTCGATGGCGCCTAGTATTGCTCTATTTCCATGAACGACAAAATGTTCCCCAAAAAGGATTATTTTTCCAGGTGCTTTAGATATTGAAGTCAAATAGTTATTTTGAAGAAAACTTCTATAATTCTTCTTCTATTTTTGTCTCAAAGTCATCAATCTCATACTTCATGTCTTGATCTTCTTTGAGTTCACCTTTTTGAATTAGAATTTCTCTTGCTAATAGCCAGTAAATTGTTGCTAATGCTTTACGACCTCTGTTATTTGCAGGAATTATCAAATCCAAATTTGAGGTGACATTGTTTGTGTTTGAAATTCCGATAACTGGAATTCCAGCATTTGTTGCCTCAATAATTGCCTGTCCATCTACTTCTGGATCAGAAATTATGATTAGTTGAGGCTCTATGAAATATGGTAATGATGGATTTGTTAGTGTTCCTGGCATAAATCTTCTAAGCATTGGTGATGCTCCTGTTAGTTCAACAAATTTTTCAATTGGGGTTGTTGCATATTCTTTTCCAGAACAAACAATAACTTTTTTCATATCGAATCCTGATGCCCATTTTGCTGCACTCTTGATTTTTGCTAATGTAATATCGATATCTAACATGTAAAGTCCTTCAGGACTAGCTGATGTGATAAATGGACGCATTGATTTTGTCTTCATATCGGTTCCAACACGGATACCTGTTGCTAAAACTTTCTTCTTTAGATCAGTAGTTTCTGTTTGTTGGCTCATTGCGATTTTTAAAAGTCAATCATGCCATGTATTAAATCATGCTCTGAAATACGAATCAATTCATTCACTTTTTCCACTCTTTCTCCGCCGACAATTCCAACTTTTAGTAGTTTAGAGCCGGTTCCAATTCCTATGTGTGAAATATGTGAATCACTTGATTCGCCTGAACGATGTGATGTGATTAATTTAATATTATTTTGATTGGCAACCTTGGCAAATTCTAGTGCATCATAAAGACTTCCTGCTTGATTTACCTTTAGAATTGCAGCGTTACAAGATTTTGCCTCGACTGCTTTTGTGAGAATTTTATTATTTGTAACAGTTAGATCATCTCCTGTAATCATTGAATTAGGGAATTTTTTTGTTATCTCTGCCATGTCATCAAATGCTTCTTCGTGAACAGCATCTTCTGCATAAATCAGTTTATAATTTTCTATAATCTTTGATGCAAATTCAATTTGTTCACCTGAATCATTTTCAAAACCTGCACGATCATAAACATATTTTTTCTTTTCTTCATTCCATTGTGTTGATGAAGCAAAATCAACTCCTAAACCAACTTCTTTTCCTAATGTAAATCCTAAATTTTCTATTGCTTTAACTGAAATGTCTAATGCTTCTTCGTTGTTGAATTTTGGAGCCCATCCTCCTTCATCTCCACGTCCATTTGTAAAAGTTGGATCATTCTTTAGAATTAATTTTTTTAATTCTTTATGCACTTGAAGATTGGTATCTATTGATTCTCGAACTGTCTTTGCACCTATTGATGCAACTAAAATCTCCTGAATATCTGGAGTACCAGGTCCTGCGTGTGCGCCTCCACCTAGTATATTTCCTAATGGAAATGGAAATTTTAAATCAGATTTTCCACTAATCATCTGGAAAAATTGTTTATTTTCAACTTTTGCTGCTGATTCTGTTGCCGCAATTGTTATTGCAAATGCACATGCTCCTCCAATCTTTGCATAATTATCAGTCTCATCTATAGAATGAATGACATCATGTACTTGTTTTAGATCACTTGAATCAATTCCAATAAATTTATCTGAATTTTGGTTTAGAAGTGATAAACTTTCTTCTGGACTATTGTTAGGAAAACTAACTGCTTCAAATTTACCTACACTTGCACCAGAGGGTGCACAAACTCTTCCTTGATATTTTCCATCAGTTGTAACATCAACTTCTATGGTTTTACTACCTCTGCTGTTATACAGAACTCTACCAGAAATTGCGGTAATTTTTGACAATTTATTCTAGTTCGCTTTGCACTTCTTGATTTCTCTTATGCATTGCTTCATAAAATGGAATAACTTGTTGAATTGTTTCAACTGTGGTTAATAGCATACGTCTGCAACAATATCTCTCCATACCTAAATCATCAAGAACTTTCTTTGGATCTTCTCCGGTCTTAATTCGATTCTGATAATCTGAATATTTATCGGCGATTAATTTTCCGCATGTAAAACATCTTACAGGTACTAACACACTTGAAAAAATCAATCAAGGATTATAAAAACCCTACAAGGATTTTTCTATGCGGGTATCGCCCAGCCTGGTCAAAGGCGCTAGCTTGAGGGGTTAGTCTCTTAGGAGTTCGTGGGTTCGAATCCCACTACCCGCATTGATTATTTTTTTGAGTTCTTTTGGATATTTCTAATAAATTCCTGTCTTCTGATTTCTTCAGTAAGTACTAGTCTTGTATCTTCAACCAACATTCTATTGACATCTAATTTTCGTCTTGATTCTTTTACGATCTTATCGTATGTGGCAAATGGATACAAAATTAGATAAAGTTCTTCCATAATTCCAAAATATCTCTCTGCATTTTTTGAATTACCTATTCTAATCTGATCAATCACCTGTCTTTTTAATTCTCCAATACAATCAAGTAAGCCAAGTATGTATGATTCTCCTGAAACCTTGATTGATTTGTATGATGGAATCTGTTTACCTTCGATGATTGATAACAATGCTACTGCTTCGACTAGTTCTTGCTCAGGTGTCAAAACGTATCTTTTGAGATCTCCATTTGCTTTTTGTTTTAATTTTGCAAGAAGAGATTTTGCTTTTTTAATTTTTAATTTTGCTGAAGGTAAATCATTTTTGTGAATTGCAATAATTGCCTGACTACAATTAATTATGACTTCGCGATTATTTTTTATTAAAAATTCTCTAGAAGAGTTAATTTTTTCTAATTCTTTAGAAATTTTTGGAAGTGAAATTTTTACATTTTTTAATCCCATAGAATCAGAAACTGTTTTTCTTAGTTAAAGGCGTTTGCAAAACCTCTTTATTGAAATCATATCTGAGATGTTCTGTGGAAATAACTGTAGATCAAATGTATCAGATTGAAAACAAAGGTCATGATATGGGATTTTTAAAAAAATTCATGATGGAAAACGCAGGAGCCGTTGCTGTAAGAAGGCTAGTTGAGAAATTTGGAAGTGTAGATTCAAAAAATGTTGTAATATTTATTGGAATGGGAAATAATGGTGGAGATGGTCAAGTTATGGCAAGACATCTTGCAGGTCATAATGCAAATGTAACTGTTGTTTTACTTGGAACTCCTGATAAAATTAAAACTGAAGAAAGTAGTTGGAATTGGTCATTACTTGAAAAAATGCCTTCTGTTAAATTAGTTACAGGTAATTCAACTGACTTTGATTTTAAACCAGATATTATTATTGACGGAATTCTGGGTACTGGAATTAATGGTGATATAAGAGAGCCATATGCATCTGCAATCAATTTCATTAATCAAACTAACTGTTACAAGTTTGCTGTTGATGTTCCATCTGGAATGGATCCTCAGACAGGAGAAACTGCCTCACTTTTTACAAAATGTGACATGACTGTAACTTTTCATAAAATGAAACAAGGAATTCCAAAGAGAAAAGATTTGACCGGGGAATTATTTGCTGAAAAGATAGGAATTCCGCCTGAAGCGGAGATAGATGTTTTGTGATTGTTCATCAAATTCCTGTTGGCCCAATGCAAAATTTTTCTTACATTGTTGAGGATGAATCCACGCATGAAGCAATTGTGATTGATCCGTCTTGGGATTTAGACAAAATTATTTCTATAATTGATGAACAAAATCTTCAACCAAAATATATTGTAAATACACATTGGCATGATGATCATACACGAGGAAATGAGGAATTAGCAAAAATGTTGAGTGTAAAAATTGTACAACACGAAGCATCCACATTACAAAATGATATGACTGTAAAAAATGGCGATTCAATAAAATTCGGATGTTCCGAACTTGTTGTATATCATACACCTGGACATTCCAAAGATAGCATTTGTCTTGTAGGTGACGGAAAAATCTTTTCAGGAGATACTCTTTTTGTTGGAAATTGTGGTCGAATTGATTTACCTGGAGGTAGTGCAAGTGAACTCTATCATAGCTTATTTGATGTATTGCATAGTTTAGATGATAATCTTGTAATGTATCCTGGACATGATTATGGTATGGCTGCAACATCAACCATTGGAAATGAAAAGACTACAAATCCTGTAATGCAAAAGATCACTGAAGATTCTTTTGTAGATAGAATGGGTGGATAATGTGTCAATCATCTGCCACGGAGATGTAGTAAATGCAAAAAAATTCCTACATGATCTTTCAAAAAAACGATTTACATTTGGTTTAGTAGCATCATATAGTGAAACCTGTGAAATTCCTGGAATTACTATTGCAGGTGCTGACAAAGAATTTCTAAAGTTTACCGCACCTGCAGATTCTGAATATATTGAATATGGGAAATGTGTTTGTATACCTGGAATTCCAATTTCTCCTGATGGAAAACCTACGCCTGCATTACTAACTCGAGTCTCATTAAATGCTGCAAAAATTCCACATTTTGTTGTAAACGCTGGAAGTAAAGTTGCACCATCCCTGTGCTACTTTGATGCTGATATACTTCCTGGAAAAAATATTTCTGAATCTCCTGCAATGTCTATTGAACAGGTGAAATCTGGAATTGAATATGGAAAAAATTTGGGTAAAATCATGTCGCAGAATACGGATTGTCTTGTAATTGGTGAGTGTATTCCTGGTGGAACTACTACGGCGCTAACAGTTTTGAGAGCATTTGGATTGGAGTGTAATGTAAGTTCTAGTATGCAGAACAATCCTTTGGATTTAAAAAATAAAATTGTGTCAGATGCATTAAAACGAAAAAAATCCGATGACGCTTTGGAAATAATTGCAAATTTTGGTGATCCAATGATGCCTGTATGTGCAGGTATGTTATCATCTGCATCAAAAAATTGTCACGTAATATTGGCAGGTGGCACACAAATGCTTGCTGTGTTGCAACTTGCAAAACAGATTGGTTATAACGCAGAAAATTCTGCAATTGGGTGTACTTCTTACATAATTGATGACTCTCAAGCAAAATTTCTTGAAACTTTAGAACAAATTGACAACCTTGCTGTACTATCATGTGACCCGTGTTTACATAATTCCCAACACTTTGGATTTCGTTCTTACGCAGATGGTTTTGTTAAAGAAGGAGCAGGAGCTGGTGGTGCTATAATTGCATCTTTACTCAAAACAGAAAATTCTGTAGAGAACCTGTTTACTTTGTTTGAGCAAGAATACAAAAGAATCTCTACTTGACAGTAACTGATTTTGCTAAATTTCTAGGATAGTCAGGATCTGCATCTTTTTCCAAAGCAGAATAGTATGTTAGTAATTGTATTGGAATGATCTCTGAAATTGGATATAGAATTTCATTAATTTTCGGAATTTTTATCCAATAATCATAAACGTCACTTTCAATATCTGAGACTCCAATAATCTTTGCTCCACGAGCTTTAATTTCTCGTGCACTTGTTAATGTGTCAGTATATGTTGAATCATTTGGATTGATGACAATTACAAAAACATCTGTATCCATTAATGCAAGAGGTCCATGTTTTAATTCTCCACCTGGTATTCCTTCTGCATGAATGTATGTCAATTCTTTTAATTTTAATGCTGATTCTATTGCGATTGGATAGTTAATTCCTCTACCCAAAATGTAAATGTCTGATACATCTTTCAATTCTTTTGCAATTTCTTGAATTTTAACTGGATTTTCTAGAATTTCCGAAATTGATTTTGAAAATCCTTCAAAATTAATTGTAATATCTTCATTTAATTTCTGTACAATTTTGTATAATACTATTAGTTGTGCAGTAAAGCTCTTTGTTGCAGCAACTCCAATTTCTGGTCCACAATTCATTCCTAACACAACATCTCCTTTACGTGTAAGTGATGATGTGAGTAAATTAACAATAGAAATAATTTTACAATTACTTTTTTTTGCAATTCTTACCGCTTCTAAAACATCTGCACTTTCTCCACTTTGAGATATTGCAATTAAAACTGAATCTTCTTCAATTGTTTCTGGTGCAAATTGAAGCTCACTTGCTATAATTGGTTCTGATTTAATTTTCACATATTTTGATAAGATTTGTTTTGCAATTAATGCTGAATTGTAGCTTGTTCCACTTCCTGTAATGTAGATATTTTTTGCACTTCTTATGTACTCTATTGCTTCTTCTAAACCTTCAATTGTTCTTTCTTCTGCTTTTAAGATCAAATCTGGTTGTTCATAAATTTCTTTTAATGTGAAATGTGCATAATCGCCTTTGTATGCATCACCAAATTCTTTTGAAACTTTTGTTATTTCGTGTTTAACCTTTTCTCCATTAAAATCTAATATTTCAAATTCTTTATTTTCTAAAATTACAAAATTTCCACTTTTCATATATATCGCATTATCAGTATATTCGATGAATCCCAATACGTCACTTGATAAGAAAATATTTTCTTGTCCAACTCCAATTATCAGCGGTTCATGAAATCTGGCTGCTGCAAGTTGACCATTTTCAAACATTGCCACAAATGCATAATGGCCTTTTATCGCAGAAACTGTTTTCATGATTGTGTCTTTAACATTTTTTGTAGACTCGTAATTTTTTTGAAGCAAGTTTGCAATTATCTCACTATCTGTCTCGCTTTTGAAACTATATCCATCGTTCTCTAGTTGCTTTTTGAGTTCTTCAAAATTTTCTATTATTCCATTATGTACTATTGCAATTTTTCCTGAATTACTCGGATGTGGGTGTGCATTAAGATCTGTCACCTTTCCATGAGTTGCCCATCTAGTATGACCAATGCCTATTTTGCCTGGTAGTGTATCTAGTTGAAATTTTGAATTTACTTCAGTTACTTTACCAGTTCCTTTTTTTAACTCAATTTGATTTTCTGATTCTGTTGCAACTCCTACACTGTCATATCCTCTATACTCCATTCTTTTCAATCCTTTTACAATAATTGGAGCTGCAATTTCACTTCCAGAATAGCCTATAATTGAACACATCTTACTAACTCAATTTGATTTCTATTACGCAGATAAGCTTAACTGATTATTCAGCAGGTTTCTCTTCAGGCTTTGCTTCAACAACAGGTTCTTCTTTTGCTTCAACAACAGGTTCGGTTGGAACTTCAATGTTTTCTGTTTCAGGACTTCCCAAATCTGATTTTGTTTCTGGTTCTGATAAAATTTTGTTAAAAATTGATTCAGGTGTTAATCTGATACTATCTTCTTCATCAATCTTTACTACATATGATGGTCTATTGATAACTCTATCTCCAATCAAAACATGTCCGTGTGATATTGCTTGTCTTGCTTGGTATGGTGTTTTAAAGAAAAATTTCTTGAAAACAATTGTTTGGAATCTTCTTGCCAACAAATTTTCAATTTCTAAGTTTAGCACGTCATCTAATGTTGCGGTCTTTTCTACAAGTCCAATACGTGATAATGAATGCATTAGTATCGGTTCTTCTTTTTCTCTGACTTCTTGTCTTACAGCAAGTAAAGAACGTGCTTGATGTCTTAATCTTGATAACTCTGTTCTTGATTTCCAAAGTTCTCTTTTTGTTTTTAAACCAAAAGTACCAACTGTTTTTAATTCATCCATTTTCAGTTCAAAATTAAATGGTCTCTTTGGTTTTTTCCAAACTCTTCTAAAATTTTTGGTATCTCCCATCTTTCATCTACTCCTTTTTCTCTGCAGCTGCTGGTTTTGCATCGGCTGCTGGTTTTGCATCGGCTGCTGGTGCTGCGCCATCTGCTGGTGCTGCGCCATCTGCTGGTGCGTCTGCTACTGCAGCTCCGCCACCTGCTGGTGCTCCTGCTCCTCCTTTAGGTAAAACTTTACCACCTTTTGCAACTCCAACTGCACCGCCTTTACGACCTGTACATCTTGTACGTTGACCTCTAACTTTTAATCCATACATGTGTCTGTAACCTCTCCAACTGAAAAGTGTCTTTTCTCTTTCCACGTCATTTCTAATGTTAAATGCAATATCTGATGTTACCAAATGCATATCTTCTCCTGTTAGCATATCTTGTCTTCTGTTCAAAAACCATGTTGGAAAATCTGATCCTTTTGGATTTTCTATAATTTTTTCAATTGAAGATATTTGTTCAGTAGTAAGATTACCAATTTTTTGGTGAGGAGAAATTTTTAAGACTTGAAGCATTGAATTTGCGAACATGTATCCGATTCCTTTAATCTGGCTTAGACCAATCAGCATATTCAATTCACCATGAATATCATTTCCCAATATTCTTACCAGATTTTCGTATTGTTCGCTCAAGTAGCAAGATTTTCTATAGCCCCATTAAAAACCATGCTCTGATTTGTGCCTATTCTTGAATAATTTTAATCGAATAGTATTATAACTCAAAATGATAAATTTGGATATGAACGAGTCTGATGAACACACTCAAAAAATTCTAGATGCTGTTTTTGATGAAAACATATCTGAGATCTTAGCTGAAATGGAAAATTCTCCAAAAAAGTGTGAATTTTTGACTGAAAAGTTTGAAATTACTCCTAATGACTTGGATGAAAAACTATCTTTTTTAATGCAACATGAATTTGTTGGAAAAACTGGTTCTGACTCGCAAGCTGAATATTCTGTAGATTCTGAAAAACTTGCAAAATTGATGGAAACCGCACACAATTTTGAAAATGTTGATGCAGGTTTAGCAAAAATGGATGGATATCTTAACTAGACTTATTCTTTTTTTGTCTAATTATCATAAATCCAATTGCTGCAACTCCAATCATTCCTGATATTATGATAAAAAATCCTACAATTGAAATTGTAACTCCTGTTGAATCTGGTACATGACCAATTCCTCCGACTAGCGGTATCTCTTCTGATTCTGATGTGGTGATAATTAATGTATAAGTTCCAGCTTGTTCAATTTCAAAATTATCTTCAAATGAATTTCTATTAATTGATACATCTCTAATCTTAATTTCTGATGAATCTATCACAACAGCTGAAATATCATATTCTTTTCCTTCTATAGTTTGAACCGCGTAAACTCCTTCTGTATTTATTTCTGGGTCCAAGTCTGCTTTAATTTCTAATTGTGTTAATGAATTTACTTTGCCTTCTTCTATCACTAAATCTCCTGTAATTGTTTGAGAACCATAAATTAGCAACATTGCTCCAACTGCTATCATAATTCCAACGATCACCAAATATTTTGTCAAATTTGACATGAATGATTTTTACTTTTCATGGATAAATCTGTATTTGTTCGTGTATCATTAAATTTAGTTGTGGCTAAAAAAGTTAGCCTAGGCTAAATTTTATATATATACTAAATTGTAGAGCAAATATGCAAAGTACTATTCAATCCACTAAAATGTTCTATATTCTTTTAGCTATAGCATCTGTTTCTAGTTTGTATTTTGTGGTACCTGGTGTAATCATTGCTGAAGAAACTCCTCAAACATTTCTTACTCATACTGGGTTGGTAATCAAGACAACAGGCGAGGTAATTGATCCAATTGGATATGATGGTGAAGCGTTAGATTTTGATCCTGATAAATTTATGAAAGAATTTGATTATGGTGAAGTCTCAGTTCTAGAGGATGGAACCATTTTACGTGAATTCTACATTACTGCAAGAGATGATCAAATCATGGAAATATCTCCTGGTGTGTTTTACAATGTTTGGACATTTAATGATTCAGTACCGGGCCCAACGATTCGTGCGACTGAAGGAGATTTGGTAAGAATTCATTTTACAAATGAAGGTTCAAAACCTCATAGTTTACATTTTCATGGAATTCACAAAGCCGAAATGGATGGTGTCTTTGAAAGTATAGGAACTGGTGGAAAATTCACCTATGAATTTTATGCAGAACCTGTTGGTTTACATCTTTATCATTGTCATGTTCATCCCGTTGAAGAACACATTGCTCATGGCCTTTATGGTGCCTATATTGTAGATCCAAAAGAACCTCGTGAGCCTGCTGATGAATTTGTGTTCATTTTAAACGGTTTTGATACTGACTTTGATGCTGAAAATAATTTCTATGCAGCAAATACAATTCCATTTTATTACCAACATCATCCAATAGAAATTAACACAAATCAAAACATACGTGCATACGTTGTAAATATTTTAGAGTTTGATGCAGTAAATAATTTCCATCTTCATGGCACATTATTCCATCATTATCCTGCTGGTACAGACACTGTTCCTTCTGGTTACAATGACATGCTTACAATGTCTCAAGGTGATAGACAAATTCTAGAATTTAATTACAAATATCCTGGATTGTATATGTTCCATGCACATAACACAGAATTTTCAGAAAAAGGTTGGGTCAGTTCATTTCTTGTAAAAGAGAATACTGATGATTATGGTACACAAGTAGAGTATGATGACATCATCTAAACCTGTACTTGCAATTAGTGCTATTGCACCAATTGTATTGTTAGCAATAATGATTGTATTTCTCTTAGGTCCTGCATCAACATTTTTACAATTTGGTGTTGTACTTCCTGAAGTATCGATTGAAAAAATTGAATTTATTGAAAATGAAATACAAGCCACTGTAAGAAACACTGGTCCAATTGATGTAGATGTTGTATTAGCAGATGTAAATGACCGAATTCAACCTGCAGCGATAGAACCTGATACTTCATTAAAACGGTTTGAAACTGCACTGGTAAGAATTCCTTTTGATTGGAATGAAGGTCAACCTTATGAAGTTGGTGTCACAATTAGTGATGGAACAAGATTTGCTAAGGGAATTGATGCAGCGTTTCATGCACTTGAACCAAACATGGGCTTGTTTGTATTTTTAGGAATGATTGGATTTTTGATAGGCGTTGTTCCAATAATGATTGGTCTTTTGTGGTATCCATTTATCAAGAAATTAGGAAAAAGCACGTTTAACTTCTTTTTGGCATTCACTATGGGGCTGCTAGTATTTCTCGGAATTGATGCAGTTATTGAGGCTACTGAAATATCCGAAAACCATCTTTCATCAATTTTTAATGGCGAACTTCTAATTGCAACCGTAGTCATTTTATCATTTTTGGCTTTGTATGGAATAGGTAAACAATTAACCAAAAAAACAGAGTTTTCAAAATTATCTCAAGGATTAGCAATGTCTCTAATGATTGCTATTGGCATTGGATTTCATAATTTAGGTGAGGGATTGGCTGTAGGTGCCGCTATTGCACTTGGAGAAGTTGCTTTGAGCACATTTTTGATTATTGGATTTGCTACTCATAATACAACTGAAGGATTAGCAATTGCTGCTCCATTAACTAAATCAAAAGCCAAAATATTCAAAATGATTGGTCTTGGATTAATTGCCGGGGTTCCTGCAATTTTTGGTTGTTGGATTGGCGGTTTCTCATTTTCACCATTATTCACTTTAATTTTTCTCGCAATCGGAGCAGGAGCAATTTTCCAAGTCGTATTATCCATTTTTCAATATATGAAAGAAAAATCTGATATATTATCAAATACATCGTTATTTGCAGGAGTTTCTGTAGGATTAATTGTCATGTATTTAACTAGTGTAATAATTTAAGCAAAAAAATTATCTAGTTTTTGTCAAATTTTTTATCAATAATTAATAAATACCACTCTGAGGCAGAAATTTTAAATGAAGATTGTTGCCTCTGGTGCTGTTTTGTTGTTAATGATCTCAATTGTATCATTTGGAATGCCTACTTTAGCAAATGCACAATCTACTGAATTTCCACTAACTGTTTCTACCGATTATCCTGGATATGCTGAAAATGGCGAAATAATAATTTCTGGCCAAGTCAAAGAATCTTCTTTATCTGAATATACTACCCCTGTTACATTGATGATTGTATCTCCAGATGGAAATATTGTTAAAATTGATCAATTAAATCTTAATTCAAATAATGAATTCTCTACAACATTAGTTGCCGGCGGTCCACTTTGGAAAGCTGGTGGTGATTACACTGTAAAAGTAAATTATGGTGCTCAGAAAGCAGAAACTAGTTTCAATTATGCAGGTGGTAGTGGTTCAATTACTGCACCACCTCCACCACCTGAACCAACACCTGTACCAGAACCAGTTATTGAAGAACCTGTGCCAGTTATTGAAGAACCAGAACCAATAGCAATTGTTGAACCAGAACCAGAACCAGAACCAGAACCACAAGCACTATGTGGTGAAGGAACCGTAATGAAAGATGGTAAATGTGTGGCAGAACAAAAGGAGGGTGGCGGTTGTCTAATTGCAACAGCAGCATTTGGTTCTGAAATGGCACCACAAGTTCAATTCTTGAGAGAGATTAGAGATAATACGGTAATGAACACACAATCCGGTACAACATTCATGACAGGATTCAATCAATTTTACTATTCATTTTCACCATATGTAGCAGACTATGAAAGAGAAAACCCAGTCTTCAAAGAAGCAGTCAAAGTAACATTAACACCAATGTTGACTTCACTAACATTACTCAACTATGTACAAGTTGACACTGAAGAAGAAATGTTAGGTTATGGTATTGGAATTATCTTATTGAACATTGGAATGTACTTTGTAGCACCAGCAGCAGCAATTATTTCAATAAAGAACAGACTAAATCGCAATTAAGTTATATATTCAAAAGATAGTGTATTCTTATGAACATTGAATACGAGGAGTTTGAAAATACAGAAGATCTGTTATTGTATCTCTCATCTGTTGCACCACCAATGAAAAATTTCATGCCAATTAATTCTTACAAAGGATTTGTTTGCTCTTTCATTCCATTAAGTCAATCTGGTGGAGATCTATTTCTGATGTTATATGCAAAAGGAGAACTTGAAACAGGAATCTATGAATTTGATGTTAAAACTCGTTCAGTTACCAAAGTTGAAGGAATTGAACGTGCAGACAAAACTTACTTCATTGTAATGATACCTAAAAGAAATACAATTGCAGACAAAGCAATTGAAAATATGTAAATTACTTTTGAATTTTTTTATTGAATTTTCCTAATTTGATAAATCCAATTAAGATACATAAAATACTAATTATTATTCCAACTATTCCAAACAAATAGTGTCCCATGATAAATCCTGCAATTATTGTAATTACAAATAACGCCGATCCAAAAATAAATGAAATAATTATTACAAGTAAATTTGCTTTATCTAATTCCATGAGAAAACTTCTAGAGCTTCTTTGTTATCATTTTTTGTGAAGAGACTGATCTACTTCTAGAATATTTTTCAATTATCTCATCTGGGGTTCTTCCATTGAATAGATCTTTACACAATCCTCTTAGATATCGCATGATTGCCCATGTTCCTGCCTTTAGGATTCCATACATGAAAATCTTCATTGGTGGACCGTATGTCTTATTTCTCAAGATAATAGGAATAATATCGTTAATTACGCGTAGATTGTTCTCCCAACATCTCCAAAACAATGTGAATTGTGCTTCATTCAAGTTTCCAAAGTGCATTGAATTTTTCTCACTAAAGTCTTGGTAAAGAAGTGGAGCAACTAATCCTCTAAAGTTCATTGTTCTAAAGTCATTCATCATATCAATTGTGGCTTGACTATCTTCTGGTGTTTCATCAGGCCATCCAATAATTATTGTTGCAGCTGGGAACCAATGATTCTCGTTTAGAATTTTTGCACCTTCTCTAACAACACTTCCCCATTCTTCAGTAGCAAACGGTCTTGTCTTTACACCTAGATGTTTTTTCACCATTGGTGGTGAAACTGTTTCAATACCTAGATTAGTTGCAAGCCATCTGCCGGTTTCATGTTGTCTATTAACATCAGCAATATTTCTCATTAATTGAGGATCTGCAGCAACTGCTGAAAATGTCATGTGTGTTGTACCAATAAAGTTTGCACCCATACCTTTGAGTCCTTTCCATAAATCTGTGATTGCATCTCTATTTGGAATGAAATCCCTATTATCACATCCATAAAGTAACATTTCATCAGAATGAAGCCAAACTGAATCAAATCCATAGTCTAAGTTAATTTTTGCCTCTCTTTGTAATCGTTCTATTGATAGGTCTTTTTTAGAACGTTTGTTGACATCACAAAAGTCACAGCCTCTTCCACAACCTCTCATTGCCTCAATAAGAGAATTAACGGTTGGTTTTGTAATTTCTGGAATATTTTGAATATTTTTAACAAAGCAATGCATCAATTCTGGTGCATCACCTTTCTCTAAATCATGGAACAAGTCTAATGCAAGTTCATCTGCTTCTCCGACAACTACTGTATCTATGCCATGAACTTTCATTCTATCTGATTTTGCTAATTCCCATGCACCATTTCCTCCAACTGCAACTTTGAAATCATATTTCTTTTTCAATTGAATAATCTCTGCACACATTTTTTTGAACTTCATTGCAACATATGATAATTTTTCTGGAGCCATGGTTGTTGTTACTGGAGCCATTCCTAAAGGATCCATTACATTAATTCCGACAACTTTGGTATCTGGACCTATTGATTTTGCTAAGTGTTCTGGATTTGCAACGAAAACATCTTTTTTATCATAGCCTTGATGTAATGCACTTTCAACTCTTCTTAATCCAACTTGAGCAACTTTTGCTTCACCTGTAACTGGATCGGTTTCAACTGCTGGACAAAATACTTTATCGAAAACCCATTCTGGAAGAACCTCATATGGACCACATGCTATGAAACCATAAAGAAAATTACCTCTATAATTTGTCATTAAACTTCTATCTGCTGTTAATACGATTCTTTTGCCAGACAACTCTAACACTTTCCTCTACCTATGATATATATCGTTTACGAGATTCTCTAAGACTAAATTATCTATCTTTTATTAATTTGATTGACAATTTTTGCTGCAGCTGCACCCGCTCCAATTCCATTATCAATATTCACTACTGTTAATCCTAATGAACAACTTTGTAACATTGCAGCAAGTGCTGCTACCCCTTTTTCTCCATACCCGTAACCAATTGAAGTTGGAACTCCTATTATTGGAACATTCACTGATGAAGAAACTACTGATGCTAACGCGCCTTCCATTCCAGCTACTACTATAATTGCGTCAACTCCTGATTTGACAAATTTTTTCAAAACTGGAAATATCCTGTGTAATCCTGCAATTCCAACATCGTAACTAGTGATACAACTACAGTTCATTGATTCACACATCAATCTTGATTCTTCTGCAATTCCGATATCTGATGTTCCTGCAGTAATTATTCCAATTTTTCCTTTAGTTTTCTTTACAGGTTTGTTATAAACCAGAATTGTAGTACAATTTTGTCCTGTACTAATTTTTAGATTATTTTTTTTACAAAAATTACAAATATCTTGATAATTCTTTTTTGGAATTCTTGAAACTACTATTGCATTTGTTTTTTCCAGTACTTTTTTAATTATCTTTTTTACCTCTGAATTTTCCTTTCTTTCAGCAAATATTACCTCTGGAATTCCTTTTCTTGCTTCTCTACCAAGATCAATTTTTGCAAAATTTTCAATCTCTTCAATTGTGTATAGTGATAACTGTTTTTTTGCTTCATCCGTTGATAATTTTCCATTTTTCACTGATTCTAAAATATCTGAAATATTCATGGTAATCTAAAATAACTCAGCTTTAAAAAAATTATTTAAAATTCAACACCTGACAATGCATTTTTGACACTGTCAACCCCTTTGTTGAACCATTCTTTTTCTTCATCGTTTAGTTCTAACTCGAGTATTTTCTCAACTCCCTTCTTTCCAACTACTGCTGGAACTCCAATTGAAACATCCTTTTGTCCATATTCGCCATCTAAGTTAGTTGAAACTGGAATTACCTGTTTTTTGTCCTGAACTACTGATTCTATCATGGCTGAAATTGCGTTTCCTGGTGCATGTACTGTTGCTCCTTTTAGTTTGATAACTTCTGCAGCTACACCTTTTGTTGCTGTGAAAATCTCATCAAGTTTTTCTTTCGGAAGTAACGTAGGTAATGGAATTCCTGATACTGTTGCAAATCTTGTTAACGGTAACATGTTTTCACCATGTTCTCCAATCACTAATGCTTTTGTTGATTCACGGGAATATCCTGTTGCTTCGTGTATGAATTGTTTGAATCTTGATAAGTCTAACATTCCGCCCATTCCAAAAACTCTGCTTCTATCAAATCCTGAAGTTTTGTATGCAATTTGTGCCATTGGGTCTAATGGATTTGTAACCGGAATAATCATTGCATCGTCTGCAAATTTCTTTATGTTACCAACAACATCTTTTACAACTCCTGCGTTAATCTTTAACAAATCCATTCTTGTCATTCCAGGTTTTCTTCCTGCACCTGCAACTACCACGACAATCTTGGAACCTTTCATGTCCTCATAATTGTTTGAACCTTTTACATTAACGTCAATCCCCTGCTCTGATAACATGTGATTTAGATCCATTGCTTCACCTTGCGGTAGTCCTTCTGCGATATCTAATAGTAAAATTTCATCATCCAATCTTCTTAATGCTGAAAATAGTGCTGCATCTCCGCCAACTTTGCCTGCACCAATAATCGTAATCATGAATAAATTCCAAAATATTCAATAATTAAATCTATGTTGAATGTAATTTTGCAAACAGATTTTTATGCATTTTTATCATTTTATCGACATGGTACTTTTCATAGATTGCCAAATTGCTGGAATTTCTGGTGATATGATATTGTCATCATTAGTCGATATTGGAGCCAATAAATCTAAGATAATTGATGGTATCAAAGAATCTGCAAATTTCTTAGAAGGTTCAACAATCAAAAAATTAGATTTTACTAAAGTGCAGAAAAAAGGCAAGTCTGCCACTCAATTAGTTTTAGAACTTGACGAAAATATACATGAACGAAAAGGAACTGAAATTAAAAATTGCATTCAATTATCTTGTGAAAAACTTGAATTATCTGATTCAGCAAAAGAATTTGCAGAAAATTCAATTAACACTCTCATAAATGCAGAATCTAATGTTCACGGAGAAAATGAATCCTCTGTACATTTTCATGAAGCATCAAGTATTGATACTGTTGTTGACATAGTTGGAACCGCAATAGCATTAGATGATCTAAACCTATTTGATGAAGAAATCTCTTGTTCACATGTAGCAATTGGAGGAGGAACTGTATCATTTTCTCATGGAGTAACTTCTAATCCTGCATATGCAATAACTGAAATTTTTAAAAATTCTAACATAGTTGTTACAGGAGGTCCTGTAACTGAGGAGCTTACAACTCCTACTGGAGCAAGTATTTTGGTAAATTTAGCTTCCTCATGTAAAGAATTCTTTGTTGATATGAGTATAGATTCAGTTGGATATGGTGCTGGAACAAAAGACTTTGATGGTTTTGCAAACGTATTAAAAATAATTCAAGGAAAGTCAAATGAAACTCTTGAAAGAGATTCGGTAAAAATACTAGAAACAAATCTTGATGATGTTTCTGGTGAGGTGATTGCAAATACAATAGAGAAATTGATGGAAAATGGTGCAAAAGATGTTACTGTAACACAAGCAATTACGAAAAAAGGAAGACCAACTCAATTAATTTCTGTAATATGTAGTTCACAAAATACTAATTCTTTACTAAATATTCTAATTAGTGAAACAAGAACTTTAGGCGTTAGAATTAGAACTTCAGAACGTTATATTGTTCCAAGAAAAATTCTTGAATCAGATGTAACGCTTGAAAATCAGAAATTTACCATACATTACAAAATCTCTGACTCAGATCATTTCAAACTAGAATTCGAGGATGTAAAATCTATATCAAATGCATTAAATATTTCATTTAATAAAACTGAAGAATTACTAAAGGAACAGATAAAGAAAAAAAATGACTAGTCTTATTGAATTACTAAATTGGTTTGATGATAAAGATAAGGTACTTGTATCATTATCTGGTGGTGTAGATAGTGCACTTGTAGCATACGCTGCAAATAAAAAATTAGGTAAAAATGCAATTGCTGTGACTGCTGATTACAAAACTTTATCATCTGAAGAACTAGATTCTGCAAAGTCAGTTGCTCATGAGATTGGTATCACTCATTCTATCATTGAGTATAGTGAACTAGAAAATGAAAATTTTGTCAAAAATGATAATAAGAGATGTTTTTACTGTCGTGATGAATTATCTACTGAACTGATTAAACTTTCAGATTCTCTTAAAATTAATACAATTGTGGATGGAACTCAAAGTGATGATATGGGAGATTATAGACCTGGAATTGATGCATTACACAGAAATGGAATTCGTAGTCCTTTATTGGAAGTGAAATTCACAAAAGAAAATGTCAGAAAAATTGCAAAAAATGTAGGTCTTTCAATATATGACAAACCATCTAATTCGTGTCTTGCTTCAAGAATTCCTTGGGGACAAAGAGTAACTGCTGAAAAATTAGCAAGAATTGAATTATCTGAAAAAATAATTAAACAAAAAATTGGAGTTCAACAAGTTCGTGTAAGGGACATTAACGGATTAGCAAGAATTGAAGTTGAATTGGATAAACTAACTTTATTGGATGATGTAAAAACTAAAAATGAAATTTTTTCGAAACTAAAAATGATTGGTTTTTCTAAAGTTGAAATTAATCCTAATGGATATGTTTCAGGAAGCCTGAATGTAATTCTTGAAAATTAAACTCTTGGCATAATGCTTAGTCTTGACTTTGCAGATACTGCAATTATTGAAACAATTGCTACTGCTAAGACAATCATGGCTATTGTGCCGAATTCTGGAACAACATGTGTACCTACAATTTCGATATCGGTTGTTGTTGCATCAAATGGAATCATTAGTTTGTTTCCCATTTGGTGTGCATCATCACTTTCTTCACCGTTAACTAGAACGAAGAATGAACCATCGTTAAATGGCGTGATGATATCTTCTGAAAGTGTAATGGTTAATTCACCATCATCTTCAGCCATGTGGATTGAGACTAGTAAAGAATCATCACCTGTTGCAGTAATACTTTCAACCATTCCTCCACTAATGTTGTAGTCGAGTTGTTTGGTTAAGTCAGCTGCTTCATGATGTCCTTCTTCATGACCACTGTGGCTTGGTGCTTGTTTTACAAGTCCACCTTCTAAGGTTACAACAATTACATCGTTGATGCCTGCATCACCGTATGTTGCTTTAATTTTGTATTCGCCGTCATATTTCATCAAAGGACTTGCAGTGTTGACACTCAATGAGAAACTTCCGTCTGAAGAAGGTGTAATTTGTTCGATTGTTACAACTCCTGTGGCTCCTGTTACAATTACTGTTACAGGTGTTCCATCTCTCATGTTTCCAACTTGACCATTAATCTCAATTGTAGAGTTATGATCAAAGTTTACACCATTAGACTCTATTTGAAGAGGTATTGGTGTATCGGCTGCAAAAGCCTGTGATGCGGCTCCCATACTTCCTACTGCCATTACGGCCATCAAAAGTACGATAGATTGAACGTTCATCTTGCAAATTGTTTTTTATGCTGATTATTTATGTATATTCGAACTTTTATCTATGAACTACATTTTTGGAATGAAAATTTGCTTATTCTTTGCTGAAATAATGATAATTGACGTAATTGCTAATATCAAAACCAATCCTGCAACAGTTCCAAATTCTGGAATTACAAATGTACCAATGATCTCAATCTCTTCAGAACCATATGAGAATGGAATTGTTAAAGTCCAAAAATCACCAACTGATGATGCTTTATGATTTGTTTCATCTCCGTCAACTAGAACAAAGAATCCATTTTCATCAGTATCTATGACATCTTTTGGAAGTGTAATTGTTAGTTCTCCATCACAATCTGTTTTGATTGCTATGATCATTGATTTCATTTCAGTATCTGGTGTCATACTTTGAATTTCTGCACAAGTTAATTCATAATCTAAAGAATGATCTTCTATCATGATTGTTTGTGACATCTTTTCATTTTCTTCCATTGCAAATTCAGGTGTAGCTTGTACACCTGCAGACATCATACCTCCGTATTCAAATTGAACTTGTGTTGAGTTCTCACCATAATTTACCATTATTGTATAAGTTCCAGTTTCTTTCCAAAGTCCACCTATTGATGTTGAAATAGTTTTAGAAAAACTTCCATCAGTATCAACCGTAATTTGATCTACATTAACCATATTTCCAACTGGACTTACAACTCGAATCAATGCCTCAACTCCTTCTAATCTAATATCTACAAGTCCAAAAACTTCAATTGGTTCTCCGGCTGCATAGGATTCTTTTTCAGTTGTAACTGTCAAGACTTGGTTTGATTGAGCAATTGATTCTCCTCCAAGAAATGGTAATAATATCAAACTAGCAATTACTAGAATAGAAACCTCTTTTGATTTCACAATTCTAGACTCTTTGGATCATATTTAACCAGTTTGTGTAAAAAAAACCAATTAGAATAGAAAATTTTTGAAATTTCTGAAAAATTTCTAATTAAATATATATTGCGCTCATAGAGAATTTGTTCAGTTTGTATCAATTCTTCTTTTCAGTAACTAGTGTTATGCATGGGGGATTGAATTAGATGGCAACCAAGAAAAACCCAATTTTAGTACCAGATCACGTTTATGTCCCAAAACATGAAATCATGACAAAAAAAGATGCTCAAAAAGTTTTAGACGAATTTAATTGTAAACCAACAGAATTACCATTAATCTTTGTAACCGATCCTGCAATTCTTGGACTTGGAGTAAAACCAGGTGACATGATAAGAATTACAAGAAAAAGTGGAACTGCAGGTGAAAGTACCTATTATCGATACGTGGTGGAAACTTAATGGCAGAAAATTATAATCAACGTTGGCCTGTCATTCAAGACATACTTCGAAGAGAAGGAATTGCACGACAACATCTTACTTCTTTTGATGAATTTTTAGATAATGGATTACAAAGTATTATTCAAGAAGTAGGACAAATTGAAATTGAAAATGCAGAATATCCTTACAAAATCCAACTTGGAAAAATAAAACTTCAACAACCAAGAATGATGGAATTAGACGGTTCTATTACTCATGTAACTCCTGCTGAGGCAAGACTAAGAAACATTTCATATGTTGCACCAATCATGATGGAAGCAAGTGTTGTTGAAGATGGTAAAACTCTAGAAACTCGTTTTGTTCACATTGGTGACATGCCAGTAATGGTAAAGTCACATGCATGTATTCTAAATACATTCACTGATCAAAAATTAATTGATCATCAAGAAGATCCTCGTGACCCTGGTGGATATTTCATCATTAATGGTTCTGAAAGAGTTGTGGTTGGATTAGAAGATCTTTCTTACAATAAAATTATTGTTGATGCAGAAAAAGTTGGAGGAAAAATAGTTCACAAAGCTAAAGTTTATTCTTCAATTATTGGTTACCGTGCAAAATTAGAATTAATTATGAAAGATGATGGAATGATTGTTGCAAAAATTCCTGGTTCTCCTGTAGACATTCCAGTTGTAACTTTAATGCGTGCACTCGGATTGGAATCTGACAAAGACATTGCAGGTGCAGTATCACTTGTTGATGAAATACAAGATCATTTGGAAGGCTCATTTGAAAAAGCAGGTGATGTCCCAACTTCAAAAGACGCAATTGTTTACATCAGTAAAAGAATTGCACCAGGAATGTTAGAAGAATTTCAAATTAAAAGAGCTGAAACACTTCTTGATTGGGGTTTGTTACCTCACTTGGGCAAACATCCAGAAAATAGAAAAGAAAAAGCTCACTTTATGGGTGAAGCAGCATGTAAATTATTAGAACTAAAGCTAGGATGGATTGATCCAGATGACAAAGATCATTATGGAAACAAAGTTATCAAGTTCGCAGGTCAAATGCTTGCTGATTTGTTTAGAACTGCATTCCGTAATTTAGTTAGAGACATGAAGTATCAACTAGAACGCTCTGGTCAAAAACGTGGAATAAATGCAGTTGCTGCAGCCATACGACCTGGAATTGTTTCAGATAAACTAAACAATGCAATTGCCACTGGAAACTGGGGACGAGGACGTGTAGGAGTTACACAATTACTTGACAGAACTAATTATCTCTCAACTATCAGTCATTTGAGACGAGTACAATCTCCTCTAAGTAGAACTCAACCAAACTTTGAAGCAAGAGATCTACATTCCACACACTTTGGTAGAATCTGTCCAAGTGAAACTCCTGAAGGCTCAAACTGTGGTTTGGTAAAGAACTTGGCATTATCTGCAATTATATCTCAAAATGTTCCATCTGAAGAAATTGTCGAGAAATTATTTGATATTGGTGTATCTGATTTAGTATCTACATCTAATGATGTTAAGAAAGATGGTACCAGAGTATTCGTTGATGGAAAATTAATTGGATTCCACAAAGACGGACAAAATCTAGTAGATCAAATGCGTGAGTTTAGAAGAACTTCAAAAATACATCCACATGTTGGAATATCTATACACAAGCCTGAAGAAGAAGGTGCTACTCAAAGATTATACGTAAATTGTAATGCTGGTCGTGTACTAAGACCACTTGTAATAATTAAAGACGGTAAAACTCTACTTTCAAATGACATTCTTGAGAAAATATCCAAGAAACTAATCTCTTGGAATGATCTTGTTCGAATGGGAGTAATTGAATTACTAGATGCAAATGAAGAAGAAAATTGTTATGTAACATTTGATGATAAAAATACAAAAAAATTCACTCATATGGAAATTTTCCCATCTGCAATTCTTGGTGCTGGTGCATCAATCATTCCTTATCCTGAACATAATCAATCTCCAAGAAATACTTACGAATCAGCCATGGCAAAACAAAGTCTTGGATTTTCAACTCCTATGATGAATACTAGTACTTACGTTAGACAACATTTCATGCTATACCCACAAACACCAATTGTTTCTACACGTGCAATGAATTTACTTGGAATGGAAGAAAGACCTGCAGGAGTAAATTGTACTGTTGCAGTATTACCGTTTGATGGTTATAACATTGAAGATGCAATTGTATTGAATCGTTCATCTGTAGACAGAGGTTTATTCCGAAC
Source organism: Candidatus Nitrosopelagicus brevis (assembly GCF_000812185.1). Classification (NCBI taxonomy): domain Archaea; kingdom Thermoproteati; phylum Nitrososphaerota; genus Candidatus Nitrosopelagicus; species Candidatus Nitrosopelagicus brevis. The sequence goes on from NZ_CP007026.1 coordinate 237,275, forward strand.
TTTCTTTTACAGAATTTATGATACTGAAGCCAAACAATATCCTGGTGGAATGAGAGACAACTTTGAGGTTCCAAACGCAGACGATAATGTCCGTGGTTACAAAGGAGAAAAAGCATACAGAATGTTAGAAGATGATGGAATTGTAGCAACTGAATCTGGAGTTGACGGTGGTGATATTTTAATTGGAAAAACTAGTCCTCCGAGATTTATGGAAGAGTATAAAGAATTTGAAACAAGTGGTCCATACAGACGTGATACATCTGTTGGTGTAAGACCTTCTGAACATGGTGTTGTTGATACTGTTGTAATGACTCAATCTAATGAAGGTGGAAAAATGTACAAAATCCGTGTACGTGATATGAGAATTCCAGAAATCGGTGATAAATTTGCATCAAGACATGGGCAAAAAGGTGTGCTTGGAATTTTAGCAAAACAAGAAGATCTACCATACACTGAACAAGGAATTCAACCTGATGTTTTGATTAATCCACATGCATTCCCATCTAGAATGACTGTTGGAATGATGATGGAATCTGTTTGTGGAAAAGCTGCCGCACTTAGAGGAAAACAATTTGATGGTTCTGCATTTGTTGGAGAAAAAATGGATATTGTAAAAGAAATTCTTGATAAACAAGGTTTCAAGTATTCTGGTAAAGAAAAAATGTATGACGGTAGAACCGGTAAAGCATTTGAAGTTGATACTTTCATTGGAGTTGTATATTATCAAAAACTTCATCATATGGTTTCAGATAAAATCCATGCTAGAGCAAGAGGTCAAGTCCAGATGCTTACTAAACAACCAACTGAAGGTCGTGCTCGTGGTGGTGGTTTAAGATTTGGTGAAATGGAACGTGACTGTTTAATTGCATATGGTGCATCAATGCTTCTAAAAGATAGATTGTTGGATGAATCTGATAAAACTGACATTTTACTATGTGAAAAATGTGGATTAACCGGTTATCATGATGCAAGAAAAAGAAAATTTGTCTGTGCACAATGTGGTGAGAATGCACCTATATCATCTGTATCCGTTGCATATGCTTTCAAACTACTTTTACAAGAAATTCTAAGTCTTAACATCGCACCGAGATTGAAACTAAAGGAGAGAGTATAATGTCTGTTACATCTACAAAATCAATTGAAGGAATAACATTTGCAGTCTGGTCTCCTCAGGAAATTAGAAAATATTCTGTTGTTGAAATTACACAGCCTGAAACATATGACGAAGATGGTATGGCTGTACAAGGAGGTCTAATGGATGGTAGATTAGGAGTTTTAGAACCTGGACAAAAATGTCTTACTGACGGTAATACTGCTGCTAGAAGCCCTGGACATTTCGGTCACATTGAATTAGCAGAGCCTGTTTTACACATTGCATTTGTTGACAATATCTACAAATTACTACAATCAACATGTCGTACTTGTGGAAGAATCAAGATGTCTCCTGAAGATATCAAAGAATTTTCTAAAATTAAAGAACGTCAAGCATCATACACTGTTTTGTCTCAAAAAAGAATTCCAGATCAAATTCAAGAAAAGGCTAAAAAACAAAAGGATTGTCCTCACTGTGGAAAATCTCAATACGAATTAATTTTCACAAAACCAACAACATTTGTAGAAAAAACAGAGATTGGTGAAAACAGATTACTACCTATTACAATTAGAGAAAGATTATCAATAATTCCTGATGAAGATCTTGCATTATTGGGATATGATCCTAAGACTGCACGTCCAGAATGGTTTGTTTTACAAGCATTACCTGTACCTCCTGTAACTGTTAGACCTTCAATTATTCTAGAAACTGGAATTCGCTCTGAAGATGATCTTACTCACAAATTAGTTGACATTATTCGTGTTAATCAAAGACTAAAGGAAAGTAAAGAAGCTGGAACTCCTCCACTAATTGTACAGGACTTGGTTGATCTTTTACAATATCACGTTACAACCTATTTTGATAATGAAGTTAGTGGAATTCCACAAGCCCATCATCGTTCTGGACGTCCACTCAAAACATTAACTCAAAGATTAAAAGGAAAAGAAGGACGATTTAGAGGTTCATTATCTGGAAAACGTGTTGACTTTTCAAGTAGAACTGTTATCTCTCCAGATCCAAACTTAGATTTATCTGAAGTTGGCGTTCCTGAAACTGTAGCCAAAAAATTAACCATTCCTGAAATTGTAACTGATTGGAATATTGAAAAATTAAAAAAATTGGTAATCAACGGTCCATCTACTTTCCCTGGTGTGAATTACATTACACGTCCTGATGGTGTAAAAATTAGACTTGACTTTGTTGAAGACCGTTCATTAATTGCTGATTCCCTAGAAATTGGATTCTTGGTTGAAAGACATCTAATGGATGGTGATATTGTATTGTTCAACAGACAACCATCACTTCACCAAATGTCTATCATGGCACATTATGTTAGAGTATTACCTGGAAAAACTTTCAGACTACATCCATCTGTTTGTCCTCCTTACAATGCTGACTTTGATGGTGATGAAATGAATCTTCATGTTCCACAAAGTGAAGAAGCACGTTCTGAAGCAATTTTACTAATGAGAGTTCAAGATCAATTAATTTCTCCAAGATTTGGAGGTCCAATTATTGGTGGTCTTCGTGACTTTATCACTGGTGCATACCTCATGACAAAAGACGGAACAACTCTATCTAGTCAAGAGTTTGCAAATCTTGCAATGCTTGGAGGATTTACAGGACAACTACCAGAACCTGAAAACAAGAAAGAAAATCTCTATACTGGAAAACAATTATTCTCAATATTCCTTCCTGAAGATTTCAATTATGTAATGACATCAAAGTGGTCTAAAGGTACTAAAGGAAAAGAAAAAGATGTTGTAATCAAAAATGGCCAACTAATCAGTGGTGTAATTGATAAATCATCAATTGGTGCTGAAGAACCAGAAAGTGTACTACATAGAATTGCAAAAGATTATGGTAATGAAAAAGCAAAAATTTTCTTAAACTCTGAATTAATTGTTATCAAACAATTCATCACTCATTATGGATTTAGTTATGGATATGGTGACTTGGAAGTTCCTGAAAAAGATCGTGAAGGAATCAGTTCTGACATAAATCAAACATATGATGAAGTTTTAGATTTGATTAGTCAAGAAAAGAAAGGAACACTAAAGGCAACAAGAGGAATGACTACTCAAGAAACTCTTGAAGCATACATTGTAAATAATTTGGGTAAACTAAGGGACAGAGCTGCCACTGCTGCAAATCTCTCACTTGATGATGATAATGCGGGTAAAATTATGGCAACTACTGGCGCTAGAGGTTCATCATTAAACGTAGGACAAATGGCTGGCGCCTTGGGTCAACAAGCAAGAAGAGGTAACCGTCTTAACAAAGGCTACAATAATCGAGTTTTAACTCATTTCGAAGAGCATGAAAATGATCCTGACGCTCATGGATTTGTAAAATCAAATTATCGTGATGGTTTATCGACTCTAGAATTTTTCTTCCACGCTATGGGTGGTAGAGAAGGTCTTGTAGATACTGCTGTAAGAACACAGCAAAGTGGATACATGCAAAGAAGACTGATCAATGCTTTAGAACATATTAAACTTGAATATGACGGAACCGTTAGAGATCCACACGGTCACATCATTCAATTCTTGTATGGTGAAGATGGAATTGATGTAGCAAAAAGTGATCATGGTGAAGCATTTAACGTTGATAGATTAATTGAATCTGAAAGTATTGTTGATTCTGGAAAAGCCGCAACAAAGGACGAAATTGCACCAATTATCAAAAAATACACTAGTGAATTTAATCCTCGTTTAACAAACGCTGTAAGTAATTCATTAGAAAATTCAAAATTAAGTAAACAAGGTGTTGAGAAAGTAGCTAAGAAAGGATTATCTTTATACAATAACGCAAAGGCAGAACCTGGTCAAGCTGTAGGAATTGTAACTGCTCAGTCTATTGGTGAACCTGGAACTCAGATGACTTTGAGAACATTCCACTTTGCAGGAATTGCAGAGAGAAACGTTACCTTAGGTCTTCCAAGATTAATTGAATTGGTAGATGCAAGAAAGAAACCTGTCACTCCAACAATGGATATTTACTTGTCTGGTGATGCAAAAACCGATCAAGCAAAAACTGTCGAAGTTGCTCGAAATATTCTACAAACCACTGTTAATGATCTAATCCTTGATGCTGATACTGATTATAAAACAAAAATCACACTCAACCTAAATGAAAGAAAACTAACTGACCGTGGTTGTACTTTAGATGATGTCAAAGCAGCACTAGAATCTAATAAAAAATTCAAAATGGAAGATAATGGAATTAATTCAGTTGTTCTTAACTTAGTTGATGAGGAAGCTGACGCTCCTGCTGTCATTGTAGTAAGAAACAAGGTGCTAAAAACAACCGTAAAGGGTGTTCCTGACATTGCACGTGTTACAATTGTCAAAAAGAATGATGAATATGTTATTCAAACAACCGGTTCTAATCTTTCTAAAGTATTGGAAGTTGAAGGAATTGATAAAAATAATGTTAGAACAAACAACGTTTCTGAAATTGCTGAAACACTTGGAATAGAGGCTGCAAGAAATGCTTTGATTAATGAATTAAGTAATACACTAGAGGATCAAGGTCTGGAAGTTGACCAAAGATATCTAATGTTGGTATCTGATTTAATGTGTCATCGTGGATATATGCAACAAATTGGACGTCATGGAATTGCAGGTACTAAAGACAGTGTATTGGCACGTGCTGCATTTGAAATCACCGTGCCAACAATTGCAGGAGCTGCAAGAACCGGTGAAACTGAACAACTAAGAGGAATAACAGAAAATGTTATTGTTGGAAGCCAAATTCCAATTGGTAGTGGAACTGTTGATTTGTACATGCAAGTTGCAAAGAAACGTGGTTCTGACAAATCCTAAAAAATATTAAGCTATAATTTTCAATAAAATCATGTTAGAAACATGGGTTGAAAAAATTAAAACTAACGATCCAAAACAAGTAGCATCATTATATCATGCTGATGGATTACTATTAGGAACATTTTCTGATATAGAAAGAAAAGGATATGATCTAATTTTGGAATACTTTGAAAATTTACTGAAAGCAAAAGTTGATGTTGAAATTGTTACACAACACAAGCATGAAACTGAATCTCTAATAGCAAATTCTGGTCTATACAATTTCATTGTAGATGGAAAAACTGTAAATGCAAGATTTTCATTCGTTTTCATAAAAACTGATGGCGACTGGAAAATTCTATCACATCATTCCTCAGTTCTACCTGAAAGTCACTAAGACTTTTAATCATAGTAAACTTTTGAAAAATATTGGTTAAGAAAGATCCTAATTACAAAAAACCACAAGACCCAAAAAGTTTTGGAGCGTTTCTAAAGAAGAGAGCACCAATATATCTTGGATTACTTGGTCTATTCTTCATATTTGCATACCCTGCACTAACTGAAAACAATCTTAATTCAATACTTGATGATTCATTTCAAGGAAATGAAAGAATTGCTGTAGATATGGTAAAGTTTTATTCTGGACCAAATAATACTGGCATAACAACTTTTGAAGTAATTGAAGAAAAAATTAATGAAAAATATGAAGGTATCAAAATATTTGATGATGAAAATACAACTGCAACATTTTTCGTTGAATACATCCCACCATTTCTAGAGGCAAAGAATGAGTTTACTCACCAGGTAATTTTCACGTTCAATACAGAGGGTAATCAACCAATAATTTACAACTGGTTTGTTAATATTGAAAATGGAGAAATCTCTCCAATCGATGATGATACAAAAAATATACAACAAACCGTTGATTATTATGACTAATTTCTTTAGGTATTAATTATCACTAATTTATGATATTTTATGAAAACACGATTAGGCTGTTCATTTGAGATTGATTTTGCTCATACACTAAGAGGTCATCCAAAATGTGGAAAACCTCATGGCCATACATCTAGAATAATTGTTGAAGTTCAAGGTGATGTAAAGAAAGGTGGGTCATATGAGGAAAACATGGTTATAGAATTTGATAAAATGAAAAAATTATGTTGGGAAACAATTGAACAATTAGATCATAGAAATCTAAATGAACTCTTTGATTTTCCAACATCCGAAAATATTACCGAATGGATTTTTGACAATCTAAAAGACAAAGTTCCATTACATTCTGTAAAATTCTTTGAAGGAACAAACAAGTATTGTGAAATTACATCTGACTAGAATTATTTAATTAAAATTTCTGTAGAAACTGTCTCTGTTAATGGAATTGCTCCTTTAATTGAATTCCATACAAATCTATCAACTGTATATTTTCCAGTTTCTTGAACTGTCCATGAAACAGACATACCAAGTTCTTGAGATGGAATAACTTGACCAGTTACCCATGATAAAGATATGACATTATTGTTTTCATTTTTTATTTGCACAATATATGTAAATTCTTGGGTATAATCTAGAGTATTCCTAATTTTAGAAAAAATCATCCCTGTTTTTCCTATATCTAATTCTTCAATTAATTTTCCATCTTGTGATAAAATCTCTGATTCAGACAAGGATAATCTTTCTGTTGAAGGGAGATTTGAAATGATTTTTTCTTGAGCTAAAACATCTAATTCATCATTTGTATTGTAAGGTTTTGGTAATGTCCTATCTACATACTTTGCAGTAATTTGTGAATCTGGAAGTGCATATAGACGACTTCCACTAGATTGATCATCTTTTGTAAATGAGATAATTCCTTCAAAAATTCCTGAATCTTCTGTTGTTTCAGAAATTTCTAAATTAATCCCTGCACTATCATCTTCAGAAAATACTTCAATGTTTACTGTATCGATACTTTCGGGATTCAAGTTCATATCCCTTTCAAATAATTTAATTTTTGCAAATTTTTCAGTTACATCTGTTATCCGTAAATCTCCTTCATTCCATTCTATTTTTGCAGATTCAGATAGAATTACTCCATCTGCAAACTCAAATGAAACTGTTATTCCTGAATCTTCATCATTTTGAAGATATCCCCCGTTTGGTCCTCCTCCTAATGTTCTTGGATTTGTATCATTCACGCCATCTCCATCGACATCATGAAGAAATCCTGTTAGAATAATTTCTCCTGTAAAAATTCCGCTCGTTGGATCTGTTTCGTATAGTTTGTACTCTTCTAATCTATGATCCTTTGTGTAAACATCAACTGAATAATTTGGATCACCTCCAATACTATCAATTAGATTCATTCCTGTGTTCCAGCTCGGAGCAATAATTGTGATTTCCACTTTTTCAGTCCAACTGTAAACTGGTTTATTAAAAAAGATAGGCGCATATGGTTTGTCATAGTCTGGAATTTCTTCAGCAAACGCGAATTGTGCTATTGGCACTAAAAATAATATTAAAAAAATTTGTTTTAGCATACATCTGCTATGTTTTAATATTATTTATACGACAACAGATTTCATATTGAAAAAATCTGAATTAAGAAAATTAATCTCTGATTATTCATTACTAAAAATCAAATCAAAAAAACATAATGTGACTAATAAATTAAAGCAAATAGAGCATAGGTACTTTCATGAAACTGGAAGAAATATCATTGATGATATGTCTTAAGTCAAGTCTCCATCTTTGAGTTTTTTAAGCTCTAAAATTCTTAAACACTCCTCAAGCTCTTCTGGAAGATGATCATTAATTGGCCGTTCACAATTCTTGCAAATTGTTCCTTCCATATCTGAATCTGGTTTTGCCATCATGGTTTATCGCCAGTCCTTCTTAACAGATTCACATTTAGGACATTTAAGTCCGTTAGTCTCTTCACCGCATTTTTTACATTTTGATGAGTATCCTATTACATCATTTTTGCCAGTTTTTGTATATTTGAAAATTAAAATGAAAGTGACTAAAATGCCAATTGCTGCGGCAGCAACCCATAGTAACATACTATACGTAAGATCTAATTCAATTAAAAACTAACTGAAAAATTCGTGAATATGTTTTATTTTTTTAGAATTTCCTTGAGTCGCCTTCTAATAATCCGGGACCTATGTGTAGTTTGTCTATATGACTAGAAAGTTCATCTTTGTCCTTGAATTTTGATTCACAGTAGGGACACGCATATTCTTCCATACCTTACGTTACTCTTCATAGGATAAAAGGGACACCATTATTTTTCATCCTTTTGGAATATCGTCTTCAGAGCTAAATCTTGATTCAACAGCCTCCGCTTTCACGGATAATTCTTTGGTATCGCCAAGTTTTTGGTATGTCAATTTTTCCAATGTTTCTATTATTGTTCTTGCTGCTCTATATTGTGGAATTCTAGGTTCTAGTAATTCTCCATAAAGTCCAATTCCATTTATTCCATTTAATTTTGCATATCCTAGTATTAATCCATTAAATCCTGTGATCACTGATTCAGTTGGTGTAGTTTCTATTCCCAATTTTCTAACTAATTTCAATATATCTTGTGATGTAGTTGTAACATATGTTGTAGGACTTTTTCCAAAGGATCTTGATGTATGATATCCTCCTACAGTGTAAATGAATTTTGCGTCATATCTTTTTGCAACATTTATCACATCTTGACATAACTCATTCAATTCCTCATTTTCTTGAGGCTGACCTCTACCTCCACCAAATACAATGATGTCTTTACCAAATCTATATTCCCATTTTTCTTCAGGAATTTCGATGTATCCGCCTTTATCATATACGTATGGTGGTCTAGATGACGTTGCATGTCTAAATGATGCAGTACCCAAACTTTTGTTGATGTGATTTACAACAATACTTCCAACATTTCCCATATCCTGCATTGCTGCTATGATTAATGGTTTGTTTACATCAGGTTTTCGAATATCTTCAAAATGCATACCACTTTGTGAAATTTGTTGTTTAAAACATGTTTGGTACTAGAAATCAAATTGTTAGCACTATTTTGAAATTATAGCACTAGTTAAATATCATTAACACGAACTAAGTGTATAGTTACAATCGTCCGAAGGTTCATCACCTGCGAACTGTCACCGGAGTACTAACGTTTCCGGCCTTAAGTTCGCTAAATAGAACTGTCACCGGAGTACTAACGTTTCCGGTCTTAAGTTCATTTCATACACCTAAAATTCTTTTTCTATATCTGACTAATAGACAACTTCTACAAAGACAGTCCTTATCATCTATCTCGTTTTTTGACAATTTTGGAAAATCTCCACACCAACATGATATATCATTTTCACATGAAAAATTGTCTCCACACTCGGCACATTTTTTGTTCATTAGTTTTCTGATAGTATGCTTAACACTCTATTAGGTATGTCTGGCAATCTACTTACTGCCAAAACTTTGTCATAACCGAGATATTTCAAATTATTTGCAATTGCTGTGGCACTAAATGTATCTCTTCCAACTCCAATCGCTGTCATCTTAATTCCTAGTGATCTATATGATTTTAGAATTAATTTGACTGCATTTGCATCTGCTGGCTCTCCATCAGACAATGTCAGGAAAATATCAGGTTTTTTTGATGTCAAAACTGGAAGCATTCTGTCATATACTTCTGCTAATGGTGTTCCTCCATTTGCTGAAATTTGTGCTAATCTCTTAGCAGCTGAATTATTCCATTTCATTTCTGCTGGTTTTACTAACCAGCAAACTACCTGTCTATCTACTGTATTGAATGCATACACTGAAAAATCAATTTTCAAGAATGCAAGTACTTCACAAAGTCCAATTGTTGCTTTTTTGTATTCTATTTGCTGATCTGATACACTGGATGAATGATCAAGTAAGATAACAATACGTGATTTTATTGATTTTTTAATATCTGTAACAAATGGCTTATGAAATCCCTCGAGATATGATTCTTCATCAAAATCTTCACCTGAAATAACATGTTCCTCTTTCCATCCTGTCTTCCATTCACGAAATCTATTTTTTAAACTACTAATCAAATCTTGATCATAAATCTTTGTTTCATCTACATTTGTTGGGTTTGGAATTTGAATTCCAATGGTTTCTGGTATTAATCCCTTATTTTCATTCTTTTTAGTTTCATCTTTAATCAAGTCAAATTCTTTAGCAATTTCTAATCCTGCCATAGCCTTGTTAGGATCTATTTTTCCTAATTCTGATTCAAGATTCTTAGTAATTTTCTGTACTGCTTTTTCAAAATCTTGTGGTGTAACAACCATTCCTGGACCTTTTAGAGGAACTGATAATGGAATTGTCATCATTGCATCAATATCTAAAATTTTTACAATGTTTGGAATGTGTTCATCCAGCCATTCTGTACCATGATTATTTTTTAGTGCCTCATCTAATTTCTCTTTAGCAAAATTGGTTGCTTTTACAACACGTTCAAAATGACTTGGTTGCATCTCTCCTTTTACATCGCCAAATAAAAAATACTGATAAAATGCTTCTACAATTTTTGATTTTCCTAAAAGATCACCTAGATTTGGTCTGTAAATCCATTGCCATGAATAATTAAAAATTAACTCTTCATCCATTCCTTGCCAAATTTTTCTTCCAACTAATTCAACCCTTCGTCTTTCAATTGAATTTAACAAAAATCCTGATGCATGATCATTTGATTTTACATATTCACAATTTTTTATTTTCATACTTTCATACCATGCGGCAGTTCTGAATTGTCTATATCTTGAAAATTCATCTCCAATGTAATCCATAACTGGAGTGAGAATTACTTTATTTTCATTCATTCTTGTTTCATTAACTTTTTTTGGTGACATTGTCACAATTATCTTGTCATTCTCAGACCATCGTCTGATTAAAAATGTAGAAATTTCAATTAGTGTATCATTTCTTAAAGCAACTGATGACATTATCCTTCATACATGGATGCAATAATGTCATTAACTTTTTGTAATTCTATATTTCCCCATTGTGCATATACATTTCCAAAAACTATTTCAGCTGCTTTTTTTGGAGACATATCTTTATCAATTAATTTTGCATATGCTATAGTTTCTCTTAATGATGGCGAATAGTATAATTCTTCAACTGATGCAGCTTGTCTCAATGTATTTGCAAGTTTAATTCCTCTTTGTAATGTCTCATTACTTGCTTCTGGAACGTGTTCCTTGACAATCTCTAGTTCTTTTTCCTCAGGTGGATAGTCCATTCTTAGTCTAATAGGAAATCTACTCAAAAGTTGTGGAGGTAGTTCTTTTGTTCCGACATGATTTAATGGATTAATTGTTGCTATTACAAACCATGATTTGTTAGCTGTCACAATTTCTCCCCCAGATTCTTTCAAAACTACTTGCCGTCTATCATCTAAAGCTTCATCTAATCTTAACAAAACATCGGCTTCTGCGGCATTAATTTCATCTAGGTACAACATGTTACCCTCTTTCATTGATTTTATCAAAATTCCTTCATCAAATTGGATATTTCCTTCGGAAAGGCTCTTTGAACCTACAAGATGACTCTCTCTAGTTCTCAAACTAAAGTTAATTGATTCCAGTTTCATTGATTGTTTTTTTGCAAATTCTCTAACCAGTGTAGTTTTTCCTGTACCTTTTGGACCTATCACTAAAACAAAAATTCCTTGTTCGTGCGCTTTCTCCAATATCTCAAACGCATTACTCCAGTCTAGATATTCTGGAATACTATCTTCCATCAAAGTATAATTGTTTGATTTTCTACTTTATTTAAGACTAGATCTATGGTGCGTATGATGCTATCTTAACAAAGGATTCATCTAATGTTTTGTGTAATTTTTTGTTCCAATCGTCAAATCCAGATGGATCTTTTGGATAATTATTGTAATGTTCAACAAGCCATTGATTTTGACCTGATGTATATTTGAGACCGCTTGCAACTGTTTTGTTCATTGCACCTCTAATTATCATTCCTAGTTTACCAAGACCTGAAAAGTCAGGATGCTCTCCTTTACTTATTGCTTCAACGTCTAAGTTACCCAGAAAATGTTTCATACCATAACTAATTTGTTCATTTGTCATTGTTTGAACTAATCTTCTGAATAATTCTAAGCCGGCTGTTTTGTAACCATATTCTTTAATGAAATCTATGTTATACTGCCATAAACTTGCTTCTGAAACATCATTAGCTTCAATTGATTGTGCTACATTGTTTCCAATTATTGTACCTGCAATAAGAGCTGGTCCAATTCCACCTGCATCAATTGGTTTAGGCATCCATGCCGAATCTCCGACTAACATGTAACCTCCTGAAACCATACAATCATTTTGTCTTCGTACTGAAACTGAAGAAATTCCTGAATTGTTATGTTGATCCATTTCATCTTCTGAAAGTTTTGGATTTCTAAGAACTGGGTTTCTTTCTAGGTACTCTTTCATCAATGAACCGACATTATCTTTTTTTCCTAATCTCTCGTTTCGTTTATCTAAGTGTGTTTTTTCAACACCTAATCCGATGTTAACTTTATTGTCAGCTTTTGGAAAAACCCATCCATATCCTCCCGGTGCAATGTCTTGATCTAAATGAATTATACAATAATCTGGGTCAAATTCTGATAAATCTTCTTTTCCTGGTTCGAAATACATTATGTGTCTTCCAGTTGTTTCTACATCTGTTCTGTCTATCTCTTTCTCGACCTTTGTAGAATTTTGTAATCCATTTCTTAGCTTTGATGTAATTCCCATTGCGTCAACTACTAGTTTTGCAGTTTTTTTGTATGGCTGTTTTGTTTTATTATCGGTTCCCTGTACACCAACGACTTGTTGTCCATCATAAATTAATCCTGAAAGAGCAACTTCAAAGTTAAATTCAACTCCCATCTTCTTTGTTCTTTCATTTTGAATTTCTGGAAGTTTTTGTCTATTTAGCATATATCCTGCTCCATCAAATGGGATGGCTGTTTCTTTATCTGGTGAAAATGCCATAACTCCTTTTACATCATGTTCAATCTCTGGTCGTGTCCAAGGAATCTTGATTCTCTCAGTCATGAAATCTACTGCTTCTTTTGAACATGCATCTCCACATGTCCAACCTGCTCCACCTTTTCTACCTGGTAAGGTTTCTGGATTTCTGTCTACTGAAAGAATTCTCAAATTTTGTTTTGAATAATATGAAATTGCTTGTGCTGCAATTGTACCTGTTAATCCTCCACCTGCAACAATTACGTCATAATCTGTTTCCAACAAAACATTGTCTATATCATGAATATTTAAAACATCATAATAGCAAAATTGGGTCGGTTCGTCGCGGCGTCATCAGCGCTTGGCGCTCAGACTGGAGCGGCTTTTATTTCCTCATTCCCTCCTTGAATTACTCATAAATATTATTAAATGATCTATGGATCATTTTCTCATCAATTCCTGATAAATTTTCTTTGTCTCATTTTTGACATAAACTGGCGTACTAATGTTAATCTTGATTGTATCTTCTCTTGATAATGCTAAAATTCCTGACATTAGCTTTTGTTTACTGATTCGTAAGTTTAGACCTGAAGATGTTACATAATCTTCAACATAATTAAAAACATCATCAAACTCCTCTTTTTTCATTTTTGAAAAAAATAAACTTATAAAATTTTGAGCTGTTTTTCTTTTCAATTTTGATGAAATTAATAGTATGGGGTTGTTAAAATGACCTGAAACTTCTTCAACTTGAAACTCACTCTGTTCAATCTGAAAATTGTTCTCTAATTCTTCAAAAACTTTCTTTTCATTCTCTGTAGCATGCAGAATTAAATTAATTTTAACTTCTAATTGCATTTTGAGAACATTAGTTTAGTCTGTTTTTGGTTTTTTAGTTTTTGCTTCAAGCAAGACTGTTTGTGCTGATGCTGTCTTGATTAATTTCACCTTTTCTAAACCAACATGTCTTAATTTTATGACTTTTTTTGCAGCGGCCATGATATCTGAGTTAATTTTACCATAGCATGTTGCTTGTACAAATCCATCAATATCCATAGTTGGCACTGTTTTTTCAATTACATCTTTTGCTATTAGGCGTAATTGACGTTGTCTGGATGTGTTTAATTGTCTGTGTGTTAGAGCAATCATCTTGATTCTAAAAATGTAGTTATCTTTTGTTTGTATATCGATATTGAAATTAACTTTAGAAGAACCTCTTCTAATCAAACTTCTTAGAAATTCTTTTGAATATTCATATCTCTTGAAAACTGTTTTTGCTTTTGTATCATTAACTTCGTCAATCTGGAAAATTATTTTGTATTGATGTTGTGATGGATCGCCTTTGAGTATGTCCCATAATGTAACCTCTAATATTCTACCTTTGGCATTTTCATCATCTGTAATTGGTACATATCCAATATTGACATTATTGAAAGAGTCTGGAGCTACAACATTAACCCATTTCTTTTCTTTCCACTTGTCCTTAATCTTACGTGCTTTTCTTGCCAATTATCTTCGACGACTATTTTCTGAATATAAACTGTTCTAGATTATATCATATTGTCCCCAAAATATTTTTGTAAAACTTTTGGAATTTCTACATGTCCATCTTTAGTTTGATTATTCTCTAAAATTGCAACCATAGTTCTTTCTATTGCTACTAGTGTACTGTTCAAAGTGTGTATGTACTTTGTATCTTCATTACTCTTTTCTCTAAATCTGATCTTCAACCTTCTTGATTGATAATCAATGCAATTGGAACATGATACGATCTCTCTATACGCATTTTGACCTGCCATCCATGCTTCAATATCATATGTTTTAGCTGATACTTTGCCCATATCGCCACTTGATAACAACATCAATCTATATGGGATTTCTAATTGCTGATAAAATTCTTCTGTGTTTTTAATCATTTTTTCATGTTCTTCCCATGATTCTTCTGGTCTACAAAAAATAAATTGTTCAATTTTTTCAAATTGATGAACTCTAAAAATTCCTTTTTGATCTTTTCCATGTGCTCCTGCCTCTCTTCTAAAACATGGACTAATTGATGCATATCTTAACGGAATCTTTGAACCTTCTAAAATTTCATCATAATACATTGATGCAATTGCATGTTCTGATGTCCCAATTAAAAACAAATCTTCATCTTGTACTTTGTAGATCACATCCTCAAAATCGTCTGCAATCACAGCACCCTCCATAGATTGCCTGTTTATCATGTATGGGGGTTGAATCAAGTTGTAATTTTTACTCGAAACGAAATCTAGTGCAAATGCAGTTAAAGATTGTCCCAGTTTTACGAGTCCATCTTTTAGATAATAAAATCGTGCTCCAGCAGTTTTTGATGCTCTTTCAATATCTACAATATCTAACTCCAGTCCCAAATCGATATGATCTTTTACTTCAAAATCAAACTTCGGAATTTCTCCCCATGTTCTAACTTGTTTGTTAAATGATTCATCTGCTCCCTTTGGAACTGAATCATGTACTAAATTTGGTATTGAAAAAGACAAATTATGATAATTTTCATCAACTGTCTTTCGTAAATTCTCTAATTCATCTAACTTCTTTGATATATCTCCCATCTCTCTTAATAATTCTGAAGCATCATTTCCTGCTTTTTTCTCACTTCCAATCTTCACTGACATTTGATTTCTTTTTTGTTTTAATTCATCAGATTGCATCATCATCTCTTTTCGTGTGTTATTCAATTCTAACATTTTTTCAAAATCAAATTCTACTGCCCTATCTTTTAACATCTGTTTTATCAATTCAGGTTTATCTCTGATTATTTTTGGATCTAACATTATTTTATTACCTCCATGGAAAGATTTACGTGTTCCAATACCTCATCAACGGTTGAAATTAATTTCCGTAAGTCTCCTTCATTTGAAAAACAAAACACAAGCTGGTTTTTCTTTTCATTAATTGTCAAACTCAATCCTTTAGGAAAATTAACATTATCTGGCTCTAAGGCCTTTTCTATAACTTTGGCCTTTTCTCTAGAAATATTATTGATTGCTATCTCTATCTGGCATTTTGGTGACATTGCTTTCAAGATAGTCTAGAAATCCATCTAATTTGTCTTTAGTTATTTTTGCTCCTGCAGCCGCTTCATGGCCTCCTCCAATTCCATCAAATTGCTCTGCACCTCCTCTCATAAGCTGACTTAGATTAATAGAATTTTTACAGCTTGCAGATTTACGAGATGAAAATTTAATCGTGCCCTCTGAACCATCTGTTCTCAAAATTACTATTTTTCCTGAATTTTTTGGAGATCCTGCAATTAATGATGATATTGTCCCTGTCATTGTTTCTGGTACTAATCCTTGTGCATTCACCATCACACAGTTTTCCATATTGTTAGTTCTCCATCTCTCATTTGATAGAACGTTCATGTATTCTCTAATCATACTTCTATATTCTGATAAAATTTTCTCACCTTCCTGTAACATCACATTTCTATCTCCCATGCAAATTGCGATGCCTACTCCTGATTTGTTAATGCGACCACAAGAATTCAACATGGTAGAGAATTCTCTTCCATCTCTCAAAAAACTCCTTTTTTCTTCATTTGGAAATGTGTACGTATATCCAATCAATTCTTCCATTACTTGGGTGGCATTTTCTCCTTGAACAAATTTACTTATTGATTCGATAATGCTTTGTTTTTCTTCTTGTGATAAATCGGCTGGAACTCTCCATCTTGCTCCATCTTTAAGTTGAATTTTCGCATTGGTTAACATCGCAATGCAGGCATCTCGATTCCATGTCAATCCCTCAATAAATGGTTGAGATGTAAATGCAATTGCATCTGGGAGTGGTCTTGTCTCTCTGCCTACTAAAAGTAAGTCTAAATCTACGTTTACCAATCCTAGTTTCTTTGCAGTTTCTACAATCTCTAAATTTTTCCCAGTGAATGCTTTTCTCTCACCTTGATCTTGTCTGTCTCCTAATGCCGACACTACTGCAACTCTTGATAAATCCTCATTTTCATTGTTCAGCGCATTTGATGCTAGATATGCCATTCCTCCGGCACAAATCTCCACCCCTCCATCCATTCCAAATTTCCAGGCATTGATTACTCGCTCATTGTCTTTCTCTTCATCTGAAATCTCGTGGTGATCTAGCATGAGCCAATTATCTGATAATTTCTCGTCAAGCAGTTTTCCAAAGCCTCCTCCTAAGTCGGTAATTACATGCAAATCTCTTGTCTCTTTTTGCATTTTGTCTACCAATTTTTCACTAAATTCATTAGTTGTTCTGACTGTGCATTTCGCACCTTGTCGGATTAATGCTTTTGAAATTATTGCACCTGATGTGATTCCATCACAATCGATATGCGTGGTAACTAAGATATTTTTTCTTGATTTTATTGCATCAGAAATACGATCTGAAAAATTAGATAATGATTCTTCTAAAACTTTCCCCATTACTCTAACTGGGCCACTACAGACTTATATTTCCATTTTTGATCTATGTCGCCAGTTTTTTTGTAGTGAGTTGATAGTCTGTGAACTTTGGCTTCAACTAATTCCAGAGCTCTTACATTTCTGCTATCTGATTTGTTGTCTTTGATATGTTTTTGAAGATTAACTGCTTTCATTACAATATTATTCAAATCTTCAGGAATATCTGGCATCAGTTTGTTTGCTTTTAGCACATCTGTGATGCTTTTGTTAATGATTGGTTTAACCAAAGGGATTGCATGTTGATCTCTCAATTTTAAACCGATTTGACTAGATGTCATACCTTCTTTTGCATATTTGGTAATCAATCCTTCAATTTCTTCATTAGTTTGTTTGACCCATTCTGGTTTTTTTGGATCGATAGGTCTGATTGAATGTGACTTCCCATGGTTATGTGTATGCAGTCTTCCCATTTTTCTGCCTAAATTACGTACGGAATTAAATGTATCTAGCGAGATTGTTCAAAAAAGTTAAATAATAACGATAGTCAGAAAATGCAGATACAAATGAACAGATCAATAGTATTAGGCACACTTCTCGTAGGTGTTTTCTCATTGCCACTAATGTTGGCTGGTCCAGCATTTGCTCAATACATGGGCAGTGGTGGCGAAGGTGCTCAAGACGGTGGACATCCATCAATGTCTTTGGAAGCTCAATTAGAACTCGCAAAGAGAAAAGTTGACTATGCAGCAGATAATCCAGGTGCAGGTTCCGGTACTCCATACATGGATGCTGGAGGTGTATTAGGTGCATCAGCTATCGCAGCCGCAATCTTTGGTGGTATCGCAGGTGCTTTCTTCTTAAGAGGAAGAACCGGAAAATACGCCAAACCAGGAACAGGATAATCTCCTTCCTTACTTCTTATTTTATTCCTAAACCTTAGCATTGGCTGATCTCGGCGTCTAATAATTAAAAAAAATCTTTATATCGACCTCTGAATTCAAAATATTGATGATTCCTGTATTCGGAACAATCTTGAGTATATTGTCTAGTCTGACCGGACAACTCGGTCCAAACTATGACCCACTATTCTACGATGTTATGGTATACATCTTTGGAACTATCATGTTCACAATATTCCTACTCGCACTGATTGCGTACTGGGTACGTATTCATGGATGGGGATACAAAGATAATCGTGAAAGATGGGTCGATGAACTTGACAAACACTTTGAGAATGAGGGCATCGGTTTAATTCCTGATAACGGAAAATACTGGTAAATTCAATCTCTTTCTTTTCTATTTTATACGCGTCCCTAGTGAAAACTTTGTTCAAAAATCTTTAACCTGATATTCATAATTGACTTGGTGTTATCTTGCTAGATTCTTCTAAAGGTCTGGAGGTAAGAAATCTGCATCCTTTGATGTGTCGTAGTCTTTTGAGGTAAATTCTGCTCTGTACGTATATCCATCTTCTATTAACTCGTTGATGAAATGTGGTGATTCTTTACCGTTGACGATAATCTTGGATTTGCTTAGTTCCATATCTCTGATAGGGAAATCCCATGACCATAAGAAATGGCCTATCTCAAATGGATATTCCTCAGTCCACTCTGCATAGATGGTTCCATCGTCTGTTAGGGTGTAAAGCGATCTCTGGCATCCGTCTTCAAATCCTATGTTTGCTGGAATATCTGCTCTGTTCTTGTCTATGTATAATTCCAATTGGGCTGAAATGACAAATTGAGTATCTCGCTCATTTATGCAGACTTTGAGAGGATCGTCTTTACTAATCTGACCTTGAATTAGGCTACTTCCAACTCCTACTGTAATTGCAATTATTGCGGTAATTGCTAAAAATCTTAGAGTCTTTTTTCTCTTTGCTGGATCTCCTAACCCTGGATATTTCATAGCAAAACTGGATTAGTTTGGAATAAAGTCTTTTCTAAGCCTCTGCTAAATCATCGATAATCTCTAAAGTATCAAATTGGTCTTGGTGGTCTGCTATGAAAAATGTAATTGGTGTCGAATCCACTTCGACCCATTCTGACTCTCCTTCGAAAGGCAGAAAGTCTTCAACTGCCAGATTGTTAGGACCTGAAAATCTAACTAGTACTTTTTGCTTTTTTTTTAATTTGAATGGTAGTTTTAGGACTTTGCCTCTTCTTTCATCTTGTATGTTTATTGTATAATCGTCGCCTCGGAATTCTACTTTGCCTTTGAAGTAGCTTTCGTGAATATTCAGATGATCAATTTTGAATACGTGAACCATGATTGGTTTAACCTATCCGAAGATAAAAGTAAATTGTCATTTTTAATCGTGAGTAAATATTAATCTATACTTAATTATTTGTTAAAAAAATTAAGTAGATGAAACTTTGTGTATGCACTTAGATTTGTAATTCAATAAAAGGAAAAAAGAGTGAGTTTAGATTACTTGCCAAGGTCGTGTTGCAAATGTGATTACATAACCAACTGCAATGATAATTGATTGATATGCGATGTTGGTATATGGAATAGGTTTGAGAATTGGTTCTCCTTCTACAACTACGGTTTGTCCTGGTCCAAGTCCAGGTCCTACGTGCTCAATGTTCAATTGAGTGTGGACGTGATAAACTCCTGGTTCAAGAGCACGTGCTGAGATTTCATAATCGACAACATCGTTACCTGGAATGTCAAAGACATTACCTGGTGGATCTCTTGCTAGAATCTCCCATCTGTTACCTGCGTTAGTTGACTCTGAGAAAATTGATGACCATGCACGCATGTCTGAATCAATCAAACTTACGAATGCACCGCTCAAAGTTAGAACTTCACCGGTTTGGAGGGATTGTCTGTTGAATGTTTCATCCTCAATTCGAATGAAACGACTTTGCAATTGTGCTTGTACACCGTGGCCTTCAGCAGTTTGAATCATTGTTGCTACATTAGGTCCAAAGACTCCAACTACCATTACGGTTGCAAGTGCAAATGCCATTACTTTTCTATCTACCATTGTTATCCCTTAATTGTAAACGACAGAAATGAGGAATTTAAGTTTTAACTATCGTGTCGATCCACGTTATTTTCCTCATAAAACATTCCAATGTTAATCATTAATGTTAATCATTAAAATGATGAAAAAAATTAATAAAAAAATTGTATTTTTTAAATTTATAATTGAAAAATTTATGAAATTTTCCCATCAAAAAATGAATTTTTTGAATAAAAATCTCTAAATTCCAACCTCGTGGCTTATATTCCAAAAAGCACGTATAGATACTATGGCACAAATGCCGGCATTACTCCCAAAAGAAGTCGAAATCCAGAGATTGAAAAAAATCTGGTTAGTAGTCATCGCTATGGGATCAACAGCCGCATCCGTAGAAGTCGACAACTTTGTCGATGGTTCACTCCATCAGACTTCTATTAGAGATTCAGCATTCACTCCAGCACACTGGTGGTTATACTCTCACTTTGTAGCACTACCACTTGGATGGGGATTCGCAGCAATCTATGATAGAAAAGTCCCAGTATTGAGAGGACCAAACAACTCTATGAACACAGGTCTAAAGATGACAATCTTAGGTTATCTTGCAACCATGTTTACTATTGGTGTTAACGAGATGTGGCACTTTTGGTTCGTCGAAGAAATCTTCGCAGTTCCAAACCACTGGATGTTCAACATGGGTGTCGTCGTAGCCTTCATGGGTGCTCTAGCTTACGTAGTTAGAGTCTATGCAAGACTCGTCGAATTAGGTGCAGAAACACCTGGTGAAAACCCATATGTTGCAGAAATGTACAAAATGGCCCTTGAGGGTAAATTGTACAGCAGATCCATACCATAATCAAGTACAAATTCGTACTTTGTTTTTTTTATGCTCCTACCTAATGGTAGATCGGTTGGTGCCCAGAATCTAGGAAAGACTTTAATAGATTCTGTCGACTGATAATTCTATATGACACTTCCAAAAGGATTTGGTTCAGGTGGCGGAGGCGGAGCAGGTTCTGCTGACGTCGAGAAAATGATTGGCCGTCGTGTTGAAAACATGACTGGAATGATCACTGCATCATTTATCGCAGCATGGCTAGCAACATTTGGTGGTACTGCAGCAGGATATTTTGTATATCCTTGGGCATATCCTACACCAAGCGGACATTATGCATTTATCGTCCTGACCATTATAGAAGCAATTGGTTACCTCTTCTGTGTCAAAGTTATGGAAGAAGGAACAACTAAGAAAAGTAACGGTATAGTTGGCGGAGTATTAGGTGGAGTCACCATTGGTACAATCGCAATCGTTATGTTCGTAGGAAAATAATCAAACTCAGTCCTAAAGGACTTTCCTTTTTATCTATTCTAGTCACGGTTACGTGCGCACGATCTCGGTATTTTCCCAAATTTTTATATACTAACCGACAGGAATATTTTCATGGTCTGGCTTAGACGATGTACTCACTACTTATTCATAGTAGTAGTCGCAGTCAACTCAACTTTGCTAACAATCAACGCAGGGGACTACATCTTCTATACTGATTGGGCCTGGACATCGTTTGTAGTATTCTCAATATCTCAAACACTTATGCTCACTGTAGGTGCGTGTTACTATCTCACCTTCACTGGAGTTCCAGGAACCGCAACGTACTATGCATTAATCATGACAGTCTACACATGGATTGCAAAAGGTGCATGGTTCGCATTAGGTTACCCATATGACTTCATCGTTACACCAGTTTGGCTACCATCAGCAATGCTGTTGGACTTAGCGTACTGGGCAACAAAGAAGAATAAGCACTCTCTGATACTGTTCGGCGGAGTCTTAGTTGGAATGTCATTGCCACTATTCAACATGGTCAATTTGATCACTGTGGCTGACCCACTAGAGACTGCATTCAAGTATCCAAGACCAACGTTACCACCATATATGACCCCGATAGAACCGCAGGTAGGTAAATTCTACAACAGCCCTGTTGCACTTGGTGCCGGTGCTGGAGCAGTATTAGCCTGTACATTTGCGGCTTTAGGTTGTAAACTTACAACATGGACATACAGATGGATGGCCGCTTGGTCAAAGTGGGATTAGAAAAACCCATTTCCTCTTTTCATTTTATTGAATACTAGTTAGGCAGCGCCTTAATCGATGAAATTATCCAAAAACGAAATTTGTATTTAACCTATTGCCCGTAAATCAATTAATTCTTCACACTTGGTGATCTTAGATTCACTTGGCTAGACAAAACCTGATTATGAAAGAAAGTAGCCTTGGCACAAGAATATAGACAAATTGCAATATCGGAGCCAAAACCATTTGTAAAATGGGTTGGAGGAAAAAGGCAACTCATGCAAGAATTGGAAAATAATTTTCCAAAACAATTTGGAACATATCATGAGCCATTCTTAGGTGGAGGTGCTGTAATGTTCAATTTGTTATCAAAAGAACCAAAATTGTCATGCAATGTATCTGATTTTAACTCTGATTTGATATTGGCATATATTACAATTCGTGATAAACTTGGAAAACTCATAGAATCTTTAGAAAACCACTCAAAGAATTACCACGATGATTCTACAGAATACTATTATGAAGTAAGAAAACAAGAGCCAAAACTACAGATTGAAAAAGTATCTAGATTAATTTTCCTCAACAGGACCTGTTTTAATGGATTATACCGTGTAAACAAAAAAGGTCAATTCAACGTACCTCTTGGCAGATACACAAATCCAAATATTGTAAATAAAGAAAATCTAACTTCTGTTAGTAAAATTCTACAATCTGAAAAAATCAAAATTTCATGCAGAGGTTTTGAGGCAGTTTTAGACGATACCAAAAAGGGTGATTTGATATATTTTGATCCTCCATATCAGCCAATTAGCAGTACTGCAAATTTTACTAGCTACACTCATAGAGATTTCACTGAAGATGACCTTGAGAGATTAGCCACTTTGGCAAATCAACTCAATTCCAAAGGCTGTCATGTATTACTCTCAAATTCAAATTCCAAAGTTGTTAAGGATATTTTTTCGGAAAAGCATTGGAAAATTTCTTCAATAAATGCAAATCGAGCAATCAACTCTAATGCTCAAAAGAGAACTGGACACAAAGAAATCATAATAAAAAATTATTAAAGCTTCGAGCGGGATCTGAACCCACGACCTTTACATTACCAATGTAACGCTCTACCAGGCTGAGCTATCGAAGCATAAATTTTTCAATATCTAGAATCCTTATAATTCTTCATTACTTTTTTCTCAACATCAACTGTTAAATTTCTCGCAAATTGTTGTTTTTCTAGTGGAGGGGTAGTCAAGCCTGGCCAAAGAAAGCATCATGCTTTTGGACACGCGGGACTTAAGATCATAATAATGGGTGATCCCGTCTCTCAGGAGTTCGAGGGTTCGAATCCCTCCCCCTCCACTTTATCTATGATTTCGGAGACCTTTGGAATTTAATTTCTCATAAATTTCTGGTATTGACCAGACATAACCAATACAGTGACAATCTTTTGCCTCACATAATTGACAATATAGCTCTCCTCTCTGGAAAACAACTTCTGCAATTCTGTTTTGAATATTATTCTTCAAGATGACTCTGTCATCCTCAATTGACATTAATTCTAATTTTGGAGCATATTTTGCAAATGTCTTATCTTTTAACATTGAATCTTCTAACATGTATGTGATATAGCCGGCGAAACTATTCACGCCTTTCATTGTTAGTTTTTCTTTATTTTTTTCGTAAACATCATAGAACTTTTCATAAACTTGTTCTGAAATTGTAATTGATTTGAATCCTGGTTTTGGCATTTTACCTTCTCTTACCGTACTTTCAAGTACCATGTATATAATGTTTTTTCAGTGAAATTTGTTACCTTATGAGTAAATCATTTTCAATTATAATTAGACTTTATACCATAGATGTCTAATATTTTCATATGGCTCGTGGTTATGATGAAACTGAAGTAAAATTTCGTTTGATCAAATTACTTCATTCATCAAAATCTGGAATATCAGGAGTTGAGATTTCTGAAAAACTAGGAATCAATCGTGTAACCATGTCGAAATATCTGAATAAATTTGCAGCAGAGGGTACCATAACACAGAAAAATATTGGAAATCTGAACTTGTGGTTTGTCGATGAGGATATTGAACAATTAAACTTCCCCGATGATTATTTTCTTGTTCAAGAAAAATTTCTTTCGCATGTGATTGATTGCAACGAACGACACGTTAACAATTTGATAAAAAACTGCATTAACTCTAAAGCAAAAATGGACAAAATCATTACTGAGATAATCATCCCAACAATACCTCATATCCAAAAATTATTTGATGATGGAAAAATTGGAAAATCTGAAGAACAGTTGATGACTGGAATAATATCCAATTCCCTTCAAATGATTACCTACCACTCTGGTCACTCTGATTCTGGAAAAAATATCATAATATTGTCTGCTGATTCTGAGTCTATATTATCGTCTGAATCTGCAGCCGCTGCATTTCGTTCTCAAAATTGGAATGTATTTTCAATTGGTGATATTTCCTCATCAATTGATGTTTTGTTTGATCTTGAACTTAGAAAATTACTCTCAAAAACCTGGAAATCAAAAGAAGGTGTTATGATAGTTCTTGTATTTTCCCAAACTGAAGAAGGATTGAAGTTTATCTCTGATTCATTTTATTCTGTAAAAGAAAAGTCTGAGAATAATCTCTTCATTGTATTGTCTGGAAAAACTGGAAAAAAAGTCAAAATTAAAGGCGATTTATCAGTCTCTAAACTTGAAGACATTCTTCAATGGTCTAATACAAAATACGAAAATTCATAGAAAATTAATGGGCCCGATGAGATTCGAACTCATGGCCTTTCGATTATCAGTCGAACGCTCTAGCCAAGCTGAGCTACGAGCCCTCGAAAATTTTCGAGGATTTGGTCATTTAAGTTTGCTGTTCTTTCCACTTAATTGAGCATCCAATTGAAGGGTCAAAATCTTTTTCAATTTTCTGCCCTTCTAAGAATTTTTGAATATTGTTTATCATCACTTTCTCACTTACTTCTGCTTCTGGATTCATTGCATCATCTATTCTTCCATGAAAAATTAATTTTTTTTCTGAATCAAATAGGAATGGATCTGGTGTACAAACAGCCCCATATTTTTTTGCAATTTCTTGAGTTTCATCAACCAAATAATCGATTTCTAGACCTTTCTCTTTGGCAACAGCCTTCATGCTATCAAAATCATCATCTGGATATTTTACAGAGTCATTGCTGTTGATACCTACTATTGAAATGTCATCTTTGAATTTATCATGAAGTTCTTTAATTGCCTCTATCTTTGCCTTTACAAATGGACAGTGATTGCACATGAAAATTACCAATAAGCCTTTTTTTGAATAATCATTTAGAGAGTGCATCTGATCATCAATGCCTTTTAGATTAAATTCTGGTGCATTATCTCCAGTTTTTAATGAGATAACTGATTCCATTTTTGCCATAAAAAAATCAATTTCTATAACAAATAAAAGGATTACAGATATTCCAAAAGACAACAATTAAACTCTCATAATTATTCAAGCAGTTATTGGGCTTGTAGTTTAGACTGGTAGAATACTCGCCTTGCACGCGAGGGGTCAGGGGTTCAAATCCCCTCGAGTCCACCATTTTTTATTAACCGATCATGTTCGATATTCGAAAATGAAGGTGGATTTAAATATCATTGATATGGGAAAATTACTATGGCAGGTTATGAAGCCTCAATAGCAGTTTGGATTCCACTAATTGTTGGTTTAGCACCGGGACTAGTTTACTGGTTCGCAATTACTGGAATGCGAAAAAGAAGATAATCTTCTATCAAACTCTTTTACTTATTTTATTTTTCTCTAATTCAATATTATTAGATATTTCATGTTCATCTGTAAAATCCGAGAGTTTATGTTAAACAATACCATCCCTATACGTGATGTTTAGATTAACTGCACTAGGTGGTACGTTTGATATAATCCATGTCGGTCATGTCGGATTAATTGAAAAAGCGGTATCTATTTCTGAAAAAATAATAATTGGTTTAACATCTGATGAGTTTATCTCAAAACATGGAAAAAAAATAAACAATAATTTCGAACAGCGATTTGAGAATTTGGAAAAAATGATTCATGAAAATTTTCCTAATTGCTCATTTGAAATAGCAAAATTAGATGATGATTTTGGGCCTGCAGTAATTGAGGGGAATGTTGATGCATTGGTGGTTAGCGAAGAAACACGCAAAAAAGGTGATATTTTGAATGCCTCCCGTAAAGAACGTAATTTGACTCCTGTTGAAATCATCACCATTCCTATGAAATTAGCATCTGATGGTAAACGAATTTCATCTACACGAATACGAAATTCCGAAATTGATAGTTCAGGAAATATCTTAGTTGACTAATCACTGTTCATAAATTGAGTAATCCCGATAAAACAAAAAATTCCAATATTTGGCAATGTCAATAATTCATCCATTATTACAAAAATTACAAAATGACGTTCAAGAACTACAAAAAGGACTACAACCAGACCATTTATCTTTCTGGTACCAAAAAATCATTTCTGACACAAAAGAGATGGCTCCTCCTTGGCTTCAAGATAAAATCAATGTAAAACAAGATCCAATTTTACCAATGAAGTTTAATCTTGATATTTCAAAAAGAGCAGTTCGATACTTTATCATTGCAGTTGAAAATAATTTGTCACAAATGCCTTATTCTACTCAACTATATTTTTTGAAGGTTCAAGAAATACTGGGTTTTGAAATGGATAAATCATTAGTTTAGTTCTTCTTTAAAAATTTCAACCAGTCCTTCATTTGTTGAAGTACCAATTATTTTTGCTTTCTTTTCAATAATTGATTGCATGAAATCTGTAAATTTAGTCACCTGTTCTTTATCTTTTAACACTATGCTATGTACAGATTTGTCTTTTATAGAAATTACAATTTCAGTTTCAAAAACATCAATTATTTCAGTAATGAAGGTTTCATTTCCTTCTTTTACAAAAATTAAACTAGCTAACTTTTGTGCTTCATACTTGTCATCAGTGACAATCTCAACTTTATTCATCTGATAGTAAGAATTTTGATAAATTCTTTTTTGCCTCTTCCCGCTTTTGTTGATGTATTTTCAAAAATGAATTAATCTTTTCAATTAAGATTGCTTTTAATTCTCCAGTTAACATTTTGCCTGATTTGTAATCTTCATAAATTTTCTTTAATTTATCATCATCTTGTTCAAAAAATATTCTCAAGTATTGAAAAGAGACATCAATGTCTGGGTTTCCTCCAAGTTCTCTGTGTTTTTCAATATCAACCTGTCCACCTGAAAATCCATATTTGTTAATCTTCTTTTTTACCACTTGTGGAGAATCTGTCGTGTAAATGGTTGATTTTTCATCAGAAGCAGACATTTTTCCACCAGGTCCTGTCAATGCTGGAATCATGATGTTGTGTATCAATGCTGGTTTTGGTTTGTTTATTTTTGGCGCAACATCACGTGTAATTCTGAAATGAGGATCTTGGTCTACTCCGAGTGGAATTAACACTGGTAAGTCTTCAATGAAACATGGTGCTGATTGTAAAGATGTATAGAAAATCATTCCAACATTCGTATCGTTTGTAAAACCAAACACAGCTTTTGTATTTGAGAAATTAATTTTTTTTGCAACTTGAGCTGCAATAGGGTACAGTCTCCTTATATTTCGAGTATTGATTATAATTTTTGTTTTTTCCGGATTGAATCCAAGTGCAATAAAGTCAAGCGCATTTTCTAACGCAAATTTACTTGTGTCTTCAAGCGTCAGGTCAGATTTTGTATAAAATTTTTCATCATCTGTTAACTGAAAATAGATATTCACATCAAATTTTTCTTGTAACCATTTTGCAAAAACCCATGGAACTAAGTGACCTATGTGTGTATTACCTGAAGGACCTCGTCCTGTATACAAGAAGAATTTCTTACCTTTTTCAAAATTATCTAAAATTACATTTAGATCTCTATGAGAAAAGAAAATTCCTCTTCTTAACATGAAATGATCTTCTCCTGTGATTTTCTTTATTTTTGATAGAATTTCAGGTGAAATCTTCTGAGTGCCAAATTGTTTGGTTAATTTGTCATAATCTATGTCGCCTTCAACATTCCATGGCGTTACGACAAATTCATCTGATGACATTCAAGTTTGACTTAGGTTAAGCTTTAAAAAGTCTTTTTGGGACGTTGTACTGTGTCACAAGTTTTTCATGATATAGAAAAAAAAATTTTAGAGACATTACAAAAAACTCCTAATCAAAGTCCTGAACAATTATCAAAAAATACTGAACTTTCAATTGATCAAATCCGTAGAGGAATTGAATGGTTGCGCCTAAAGGATCTAGCCTTAGTAAATGAATCAGAAAAAATAACTTTTTCATTAGGTCCTAACGGTCTTGATTCTTTCAAAAATGGATTACCTGAAAGAAAACTCATCAATATGCTAAAAGAAGAACCAAAAACCTTTGAACAAATACGTTCTGTATTATCTGGCGCCGGATTCAACGTTGCAATAGCAAATGCTAAAAAAAATGGCTGGATAAAAATCGAAAAAAATAATTCTGATTCATTAGTATCAATAAAAGAAAAACCAATAGAAACACCTGAAGAAAAACTTCTTTCATTCATAGGTGAAAAAACTATCTCACAAGAGGAAATTACAAATCCTCTGGCAATGAAAATCCTACTCTCTAGACCAAATTACATTGTACAAAATTCAGAGAAATCAAAAATCATATCCTTAACTGATGCTGCACTTTCTCTTGACACAAGTATTTCCTCCAGTGGTGCAATTGATGTTGAAGCAGACGTGCCTTCCATATTTGCAGCTAGAACTCATCCATTACAAGACACTATTGATGAAATACGTGAAATATTTGTCAATCTTGGCTTTTCTGAAATTCTAGGAAACATGACTCAATCCAGTTTTTGGAATTTTGATGCCCTTTTCACTCCTCAAGATCATCCTGCAAGAGAACTTCAAGATACATTCTATTTAGAAAATTTAGAATCAAAAAATCCCGCATCTTCTTCTCAAATAAAAAACGTATCTTCATCTCATAAAAAAAATTGGAAATATGATTGGAAATTATCTGAATCACAAAAAATGGTTTTACGAACACATACTACATGTGTAACCATAAAACATCTTGCAGAACAAAAACCTGAAAACGCAAGAATTTTTTCAGTAGGCAGAGTATTTAGAAATGAAAAAGTTAGTTACAAACATCTAGTTGAATTTAATCAGATTGAAGGAATTGTAATTGGAAATAATACAACTCTACGTGATTTAATGGGAATCCAAAAAGAATTTTATAAAAAGTTAGGATTAACAAAAATTAAATTTTGGCCAACATTTTTCCCATACACTGAACCATCTTTACAAACAATGGTGTATAATGAAAAATTAGGAAAATGGATTGAACTATTTGGTATGGGAATTTTTAGACCTGAGGTAACAAAACCTCTGGGAATCGACAAACCTGTTTTAGCTTGGGGAGGAGGAATTGAGAGAATTGCAATGTTAAAGTATGAACTAGATGATGTTAGGGAATTTTATAATAACAATCTAAGTTGGTTGAGGAGTGTATAATTGCCTGTTGTTGAATTAAACATCAATCGAATTAAAAAATTAGTTTCTGGAAATGTAACAAGAAAACAAATTCTTGATGTGTTGCCGTTTCTCGGTTTGGATATTGAGTCTGAAGTTGGTGATGAAATTCGAATTGAATACAGTCCAAATAGACCTGATTACTCGACTGATTATGGAATTGCGACTGGTTTACAAGGTCTACTTGGAATAAAAAAAGGAATTCAAAAAACTAGTATTAAGAAAAAAGGTAATTTTGCAATTAAAGTAGAATCTTCTGTAACAAAAATTCGACCATATGTAACGGGAATTGTTGCAACAAATGGAAAATTGGATGATGTTGCAATCAAACAATTGATGAACATGCAAGAGGATCTTCACTTTGGAATAGGAAGAAAACGAAAGAAATCTTCTATTGGATTACATGATGCAGATAAGATATCTTTTCCTCTAACATACACAACTGTATCACGAGATCATAAATTTATCCCATTAAACGGTAACACTGAACAATCAATTGATGAAATTTTAACTAATACTGAGGTTGGTCAAAATTATGGTTCTGTAATTGAAAGTGCCAAAAATGTACCTATAATATTTGATTCAGAACAAAAAACCATATCTTTTCCACCCATTATCAATTCTGCATTAACTACTGTTACACCAAACACAAAAAACATTCTCATTGAAGTAACTAGTATTGATAAAGAAGCAGCTGAAGACATGCTTTCTGTTGTAGTATCAATTCTACAAACTGCTGGATTTGAATTTAATGAATTAAAAATTTCTGGAAACAAAAACTCCACACCTCAATTAAAAGAGAAAATTATGGTCTATGATCCAAAATTTACTTCTGAGATAATTGGTATAGACATGAATCCATCAAATATGGTTGCATGTTTAAAAAAATGTAGATTAGATGCATCAGTAAAAGGTAAAAAAATTACATGTACTATTCCTAGATATCGATTTGACATCTTTAGTCCAATGGATTTGACAGAAGAAATTGCTCTTGGATACGGAATTGCAAAAATTGAACCAAAATTATCTGCATCAACAACAATTGGTCAAAAAAATGATGTAACAATTAAAACAAAATTACTTAGTCAAACTGCAGTTGGTCTTGGATTTCTTGAGGCAATGAACTCAAGTCTTACAAGTAAAAAAGTTCTATATGAAATGACAAAAAGGAATTCATCAGAAATAATTTCTGTATTAGACTCAAAAAGTCAAGAACATACAATTCTTCGTGATTCTCTTTTACCTAGTATGTTAGATAATCTTTCAAAAAATATTCATGAATCATACCCTCAAAAATTATTTGAAACTGGAGTTGTGTTTTCTAAAAGGAAACCTATTGATGAATCAATTAATCTTGCAGCCGTAATTGCATACAAGGATACAAATTATTCTGAAATTAAAGCAATAATGCAATCACTTCTCAAAACTAATTTCAAAATTATTTCAGAAACAAAAACTTCTCAAAATAATGAATTATTCACAAAAGGAAGACATGCAGATATTTTCGTTAATAATAATAAAATTGGTGAAATTGGAGAAATTGATTCTAATATATTAGAAAATTTCAGAATTAGAACTTCTGTAGTAGGTTTTGAGATAAAATTATCTGGATTAATATTTGACTAGCTGAAATTAGGTAATGCCCAAAGAGCACGCATTCAGACGGATTAGGATGACGAGATCGTAATGATTACAATGATTTCTAATTCACCCAGGTTTGCGACATTGTGGGCAACCCCGGTTTCAGATCTGAAATGAGGATTTGGCTAAAACCAATGATTTTTTGCGAGTCAGGACCGGGGAACATTTTTTAAAATTTTAAATGTCCATTTCTAAAATCAATTTTGATTGAAATGGTAAATTATTGGCTTGCAAAACAAGAACCAAGTGGACCTAGAGGTTATCACATTCTTGATCTAAAAAAAGATAAGACAACTGTATGGGATGGTATTCATAACAATCAAGCACTAAAGTTTATGCGAGATGCAAAAAAAGGTGATGAAATCATTTACTATCATACTGGTACTGAAAGACAAGCAGTTGGTATAATGACTATTACATCAAATCCATACCCTAATCCAAAAGAAGACAACAAAAGATTCATTGTTGTAGATGTAAAATTCAAAAAATTGTTTAAAACTCCTGTAACGCTTGACGAGATGAAACTTCAAAAAAGTTTCAAAAACTGGGAACTATTGAGAATAATGAGATTATCTTTCATGCCTGTACCCCCAAATATTTGGAAAACCATTTTAAAATTATCTGATAAATAATTTTCCCAATAGGATAATTGATATACATGAACGTTGTAGTTTTTCCATGGCAACAGCATATGTACTCATTAACTGTGAGCTTGGTTCTGAGGAAGCTATCATCTCTCAGTTGAAAAATCTAGAAGGAGTAATAGAAGTTCACGGTACATTCGGTGCTTATGACATCTTGGCAAAAATTGAATCGTCAACAGTCGAAGCATTACGTGAAACAATTACCTGGAAGATTAGAAAAATAGAAAAGATTAGATCAACCCTAACCCTAATGGGCATAGAAGGTCAAACCTAATCACTACCCTTTTTGTTAAAATGCTCTTACATTTTATTTTTGTAATTAAAGAAGAAGATCTGCCGCATCGTAAAGATGAATTTGAATATGTTAAATCTATGGCAAAATTTTTTCAAAAATGGATAAAAGAAAATTTTTCAATATCATATGAAATTCAATGTGATGAGATGATTACAGAACCTCGTAGTATTCTTCAAAAACTTGATTCTCATACTTTGTTAGATGATCATCGTCAACGTGGACAGGAAATTTACCATTTCTATTTAACACATTTTAGACCTCTATGGACTGATTGTACATGTGAAGGTTTTCATGCAGAAAACTTTGGTATGGCACTGTGGCAAAAACCAAAAAATGGTTATGATGAACTATTTCTTGCAGAAAAGAATTGTACTACTGTATGTCATGAAATTTTACATGAAATGCTAAGACAGAAAAAACATAAACGCTACATTGAAGATGTTCATGATTTACAAACCCAACATCTGTTCAATGATTTACCTTTCATTCAATATGATGAAAATTATGAAATTACTGAAAATAAACCAAAATTCCTTTCAATGGATATATCTAAAATAGATTTCTAACACTTTACAACAGAATAAATTCTGTTTTCAAAATTTGCAGTTTTAAATTCTAATTTATTTTCTGCATCATCTTTTCTTGACTTGCTCAACTCTTCTAATCCAATTAATGCATCTCCTTTGAAACCAACAGATGAACCATAGATTGCATCAATTAGCTGTGTTCCATGTTCTCCACTTTTTACGTCGTCAGCAATTTGATAAAATTTTTCGACATCTTTTTTATTAATTGCATTTCCTGTTGCTTTGTTAAATGCAATTGCCATGTACATTCCATTACTTTTAATTGCAATTGGAACTTTGTGTTCCTTTCCAGATTTTCCTGGAATACTTTCGTTAATCAAAACTTCACATTTATGATACATGCTAGAAACATATGCAAAAAATCTATACTGTGCATATTTCCCTTTTTTGTCTTCTTCACAGTCGACAAAAATTCTGTTTAATAGCTCCAATGCATCATCATTCATGCTCTGTAACCTGTCATCAATTCTTCCTCTTTCTAGAAGCTCTGAATCTGTATCTTTAGCAACTAATTTTAGAATAAAGTCTGGTAAATTGTAATTTTTTAATGCTGTAACATAGGCACCTGCTTGTGACATGCCAAATTTAGGAAAACCTTTCTTAACCATGGATGTCACATCTCCTAGTTATTTTGTATCTTAATGCTAAAAACACAAAGCAAATAATCCATTTTCTCTTATAACTGTATGTTAAAATTCCAAAATTTTTATCACTGACCGTTTATAAACCAAAAATTCTATTGTTAAATATTGTCCAAAATATCAATAGAAACTACACCAGAATTTGTAAAAAAAGTATATGAAAAATCTGAAAAAAACATTTCAAAATTCCGTAACACACTAAAAAGACCTCTTACCCTTACTGAAAAAATTCTTGCAGGACATCTTGAAGATGAATTTTTAGATAAACTATTAGATGAAAAAAAGAATTATGTATTTCTTAGACCTGACCGTGTTGCTCTACAAGATGTCACTGGTCAAATGGTTATGTTACAGTTTATGCAAGCAGGCTTGAAATCTGTCACCTTACCTACAACTGTTCACTGTGATCATCTAATACAAGCAAGAACTGAAGGAAAATCTGATACTAAATTAGCAATGTATGAAAATAATGAAGTTTACAAATTTCTTGAAACTGCATCTAGCAAGTACGGTGCTGGATTCTGGAATCCAGGTGCAGGAATTATTCATCAAGTAGTTTTAGAAAATTATGCATTTCCTGGTGGTCTGATGATTGGAACTGATTCTCATACTCCAAATGCAGGTGGATTAGGAATGATAGCTGTAGGTGTTGGTGGTCTTGATGCAGCTGAAACAATGGCTGGTATGCCATGGGAATTACTTTACCCAAAAAGAATTGGTGTTCATCTTAAAGGAAAAATGAGCGGATGGACTGCACCTAAAGATGTTATACTATACGTTGCAGGAAAACTTTCAGTATCTGGAGGAACAAACTCTATTATCGAATATTTTGGTCCTGGTGTAGAATCAATTAGTTGTACTGGTAAAGCAACAATTACCAATATGGGCGCTGAAATTGGTGCAACATGTTCAATATTTCCTTATGACAAAAGAATGGAAACATATCTGAATTCAACAGATAGAAAAGAAATTGCATCTCTTGCAAATGATCACACAAGTTTACTTCAAGCTGATCCAGAAGTAGAACAAAATCCTGAAAAATTCTTTGATAAGATTATCGAAATTGATCTTTCAACTCTTGAACCTCATGTAGTTGGACCTCATACGCCTGATCTTGCAAGACCAATTTCGGAATTATCTAATGAAATAGACTCAAATGATTATATCGATAAAATTTCTGTTGCACTAATTGGAAGTTGTACAAACTCATCTTATGAGGACATGTCTAGATCATCTAGTGTTGCAAAACAGGCTGAAACACATGGAATTAAGGCAAAAATCCCATTATTAGTCACTCCTGGTTCTGAACAAATTCGATCTACCATTGAAAGAGATGGACAAATTGATACTTTGAGATCAATTGGCGCAACTGTTCTTGCTAATGCATGTGGTCCTTGTATTGGTCAATGGCAAAGACCAGAATTAAAAGATGGAGAAAAAAATTCCATTGTTACATCGTTTAATCGAAATTTCCCTGGACGTAATGATGGAAAACGTGATACTATGAACTTTATAGCAAGTCCTGAAATTGTAACTGCACTTGCACTAGGAGGAAGTTTATCATTCAATCCTCTTGAAGATTCACTTGAGGGAAAAGATGGTAAAAAAATTAAACTATCTCCTCCTGAAATTGCTCCTGAAGTTCCTGCAAACGGATTTGTAAATACCGAAGGAATCTATCTTTCTCCGTCTGAAAATCCTGAAAATGTTGAAGTTTTGATAGATCCTAATAGTGAGAGATTACAAAAACTTGAACCATTTTCCTCTTGGGATGGGAATGATTTTGTTGGATTAAATTTAATTCTTAAAGCAAAGGGAAAATGTACTACTGATCATATTTCTCCAGCAGGTCCTTGGCTTAGACTTCGTGGTCATCTGGATAATCTTAGTGACAATTTACTCTTGGGCGCTGTAAATGCATTTAACGATGAAGTGGGTAAGGCAAAAAATATTCTTACAAATAGTATTGAAAATTGTTCGCAGATTGCAAGAAACTACAAAGAAAAAAATATGCATTGGATAATAGTTGGAGATAATAATTATGGTGAAGGCAGTAGTCGTGAACATGCTGCAATGACTCCTAGATTTTTGGGTTGTGCTGTTGTTATTGCAAAATCTTTTGCAAGAATACATGAAACAAATCTCAAAAAACAAGGTATACTTGCATTAACCTTTGAAAACTCTGATGATTATGAAAAGATCAAAGAAGATGATAAAATTAGTATTTCAGGGTTAAGTGATTTTGCTCCTGACAAATCTTTTGAATGTAAATTAGAACACTCTGATGGTAGTACTGAAAAAATTATGTTAAATCACTCTTACAATTTATCACAAATTGAGTGGTTCAAAGCTGGTTCTGCTTTGAATGTTTTAAAAAATAAAACATCGTAAGTGGGCCCGATCGGATTTGAACCGACGATCGACGGTTTTGGAGACCGTCGCCCTACCAGGCTAGGCTACGAACCCACAAGAATTAAAATATTGAGCGGGAATTTTAACCATTACCAAGGTTTATTTGCAAATTATCATTATTTGCAGTAAAATGGTTAAACCTGTTCTTCTTGTTGCTGGTGCAATTCCTGTAATCTTTGCAATAATAATTGTTATTCCTCTAGTAACTACCCCCGAAATACCAAGCACTGCAATAGATCCTTCTGATAAATCTGAAATAGAATTTACAACACATCATCTTAGAAATGTTTCACCAGGTATAACAGATAGAATTACTGCTGATCAAACAGAAATTATTGTTATAAAAAATGATGGTACAGTAACTTACTCGATCACTAAAGATGGAGAAGTTAGTCTTCCAAAAACTGTCAAAATTGAAAATGCTCAAAGAATTAAACTTGTTGCTATGATTAAAGAAACTGGTTTTCTAGCATTACCATTTGAATCATTTTCAATAAAAGAAGGAACTGAAACTTATCAGAAATATGGTCTTAAGATAACTCTTAATGATGATACTAATCAGCTATACTGGCCTGAAGCAGACGCAACCGAAAAAATGATTCCTCCTATAATTACAATGGTTCAAGAGGAGCTTGAATCTATAATGGAGATTATAAGGGAATAAATATCGATGAGGCAAAGATAGTATATGATTCCACTTTCTGGCGATATCCCAAGTGCAAAAGGTTCAGTATGTGAAAAAATTGATTCCAATTCAATTGTTCGTGGAACATCAACTTTGAAACGAGGTTTTGCACACATGCTAAAAAATGGTGTAGTGATGGATGTAACAACTGTTGAACAAGCCCAAATTGCTGAAGAAGCCGGAGCAGTATCTGTTATGGTTTTAGATAAACTACCTTCTGATGTAAGAAAAGCTGGTGGTGTAGCACGAACTGCAAGTATTAGAATTATAGAAGAAATTATGGATCATGTAACAATTCCTGTTATGGCAAAATGTAGAATTGGTCATATGTATGAAGCAAAAGTTCTTGATGAAACTAATGTTGACATGATAGATGAATCTGAAGTTTTAACGCCTGCTGATGAATATCATCACATCTGGAAATGGGATTACACTACTCCATTTGTAAACGGTGCACGCTCTTTAGCCGAAGCATTAAGAAGAGTTGAAGAAGGCGCTGCTATGATACGTACTAAAGGAGAACCTGGAACTGGCAATGTTGCCGAGGCAATCTATCACATTAAAAAAGTGAATGAAGAATTACGTGCAATCAAGAGTATCTATGATTCCGATGATAAACAAGATCTTGTAAAAATGGCTAGAGACTTCAAAGTATCTTATGATTTAGTTGAAGAAACTGCTAAGATAGGAAGACTCCCTGTTGTAAATTTTGCAGCCGGTGGAATTGCTACTCCTGCAGATGCTGCATATCTTATGTCTCTTGGTTGTGATGGAATCTTTGTTGGTTCTGGAATATTCAAAGCTGAAGATGCACAAGAACGTGCTCGTGCAGTTGTTCTTGCAACAACATTTTGGGAAGAACCAGACAAAGTGAAAGATGCTCAAAAAATGATTGATGAAAGACAATCTCTTCTTGGATTAGATGTAAAGAACTTAGAATTAAAAATGCAGGATAGAGGTAGTACAGTTTGAGTAAAATCAAGATAGGTATACTTGCAGTACAAGGAGATGTCACTGAAAATTTTCTAGCGACCATGGCTTCTATGAGTGAATTAGGTATTGATGGTTCGGTAATTCAGGTAAAAACTGTAGAACAAATTTCCACACTTGATGGATTAATAATTCCTGGAGGAGAAAGTACTGTAATTGGCCAAATGTCTCTTGTTAATGGTGCAATAAAAAAAATTAAAGAAAAAATCGAATCTGGAATGCCTGTATTTGGAATATGTGCAGGAATGGTATTTTTATCAAAAAACTCTCAGGACCGAATTGTAGGAAATGTTGATCAACCTCTTTTAGATATTTTAGATGTAAAAATTGAAAGAAATTCGTTTGGAAGACAAAAAGATTCTTTTGAAGCAAAAATTTCGATGGAACCAATTGGAATTTCCTCTTTTCATGGTGTTTTTATTCGAGCACCATCTGTTTCTGAAACTGGTTCTGGTGTGGAAGTATTGGCAAAATTCAATGAAAAAATTGTTGCAGTAAAACAAGGAAATGTAATTGCAACTGCATTTCACCCTGAACTTACAAAAGATACGTCTCTGCACAAATCATTTGTAAAATTAGTTGATAATCAGTCTTAACTAATTTCTAAATTATGCATTGCGATTAAATCTTTCTTGAATTGATTTAGGTTTTCTGGAATATCTATTTTGATAGAATCTTTTAGGGATAAATTATTCTGTTTTTTCTCATTCCAAACCTTAGAGTTAAACTCCACAATTACTTGAGTCATATTTGTCATATCTTCTATGTTCTCTATTTTTGGTAACTGTTCTTTATGTATGCTATTTTTTGAGTAAAGTGTTTGCCATAGATGTTCTGTAATGAATGGTGTAATTGGAGCTAATAGTTTCAATATTGTTGAAAGTACTTTGTGTAATGTAAAAATGGCACCATCTCTTTCATCATCATCAAATCCAATTCCGTATGCTCTAGCTTTTGCCATTTCAATGTATTGTGCTGCAAAAATATTCCATGTAAATTCTCTTAATGCTGTTGCTGGTATGAAGAAATTATATTTTGAATACCCTTCATTACATACTGAAATTAATTTATCA
This sequence comes from Candidatus Nitrosopelagicus brevis, assembly GCF_000812185.1. NCBI lineage: Archaea > Thermoproteati > Nitrososphaerota > Candidatus Nitrosopelagicus > Candidatus Nitrosopelagicus brevis. The sequence goes on from NZ_CP007026.1 coordinate 276,165, forward strand.
AGTTCAGATAATATCCATTTATCTGAATCTGTTAATTTTCCTGATTCAATTATAGGAAAACTTGAAAGGAATCTTGAAACATTCCATAATTTACTCAAGAATTTCTTTGTTGATTCTATCTTTTGTTCTGAACATCTAAAATCGTATCCTTGATTAATTTCACTTGCACTCCAAAATCTAAAAGTATCAGCGCCTGATTTTTGAATTACCGGTAATGGATCAATTGCATTGCCCTTACTTTTACTCATCTTCATTCCTTTTTCATCTAACCCATAACCCATAACCCATGCTTCAGACCATGGTTTTTGTCCAGTTAGTTTCTCACATCTAAGTAATGTATAGTACAACCATGTTCGAACAATATCTTTTGCTTGAGGTCTTATTCCAGTAGGATACGTTTTTTTGAAAAATTCATCATCTCTGTTAAATTTTGTAACAAACAAAGGTGAAACACTAGAATCCATCCATGTGTCAAATGTTCTATCTTCTCCAGTAAATTCTGTATTACCACATTTTTCACATTTTTGTGCAGGACAGGAATCTTTCCAAGGTCTATAATATTTTCCAGGTTCTGGAACAAATGGTTCTGAACATTCGTTACAATACCATATTGGTATCTCTGTTCCATAGAATCTTCTTCTAGAAATTGGCCAATCAATAGATATTGATTCTAACCAATTCATCAAAATTTGCTTATGCATATTTGGATAAAACTCAATTTCTGAGCCTAACTTTTTCATTTTTTCAATTGAATCCTTCTGTTTCAGATAGTATTCTTCCATCGGTACAATTTCAATTGGAATTTTACTTCGCTCTGACAAAGGTGTTCTATGGGAAATTTCTTCAATTTTCTCTACTAGATTTGCATTTTCTAAATCCTCGATAATTTTTGTTCTTGCCTGCTTTGGTTTTAGTCCTTGATAGTTTCCTGCAGCTTCTGTCATTCGTCCGTCCAAACCTATTGCAATCACTTCCTCTAATTGTAATTCTCTAAATAATGCAACATCATTTTGATCACCATAACTACAAACCATTACTGCACCTGAACCAAACTCAATTTTTGCAGAATGATGTGGTGTAATCTCAACTTCTTTGTTTGTTAATGGAACTACCAAGTTCTTCCCAATTAAATTTGAATATCTCTCATCATCAGGATTTACAATGACAGTCTTACATGCACATAATAATTCTGGCCTTGTACTTGCAATGATTATTTCTTTTTCTTCATCTTTTACTATGAATTTCATGTAGACGAGTTTTGTTGGAAGATCATCGTATACTATTTCTGCATCTGCAATTGTTGTACCTGAAACCCAATCGTAGTTATTTGGTCTTGTTGCAAGATAAATGACACCTTTTTTCCAAAGATCAATAAATGTTTCTTGAGTAAATTTTCTATATTCTTCTGAATCTGTTCTATAATAATTCTTAAAATCCCCACTCAATCCAAGACTTTTCATTATCTGTATCATCTCGGCTTCTAAATCATCTAGTGCATTTTTACATAAATTCAAAAACTCTCCTCTCTCTGTTTCTCGCATTCTAATACCGTGTTTTTTTTCTGTGTAGAGTTCTACCGGTAATCCGTTTCTATCAATGCCTATTGGAAAGTAAACATTTTTTCCATTCATTCTTGCTGTTCTTGCAATCATATCGATTTGTGCATAATGTGATGCTGCACCAATATGCCATGGTCTTCCTGATGGATATGGTGGTGGTGTGTCTATTGTATAATTTTCATCTTGTAATTTAAAATCATGAAGCTTCTCATCATCCCATTTTTTTAAAATCGCATCCTCTAGTTTTGGCTCCCATGCTTTTTCTGTAATCTTTGGATCCATATCTAAAACATTGATCTTTGTCTATAAATCTCTAGAGTGATGGAATCACTGGTATCTTATCTAGATATTTTGCAAGATTGATGTCATTTTGAGAAATTCCTCCTACATCATGTGTCATAAGATCAATCACAAGTTTATTGTAAACATTAAACCACTCTGGATGATGATTCATTTTTTGAATTTCAACAACTGCTATAGTCATAAAATTCCATGCTACATCAAAGTCAGAAAATTCGATTTCTTTGTGTAATTTACCATTTTGAACACTCCATCCATTCAACTCTCTTAGACCCTCTTGAATCTCATTATCTGAAAGTTTTGACAATCCCATGTTATGATAGAAAATATGAACAATAATAAATTATACAATTTAATTCACAAAATCATGAATCAACTATTAGACGAAATTCTTAATTCCATCAAAACTACTGTATTAGATAATTCTGTTGGTGTTGCTTTTTCAGGCGGTGTGGATAGTACATTAATTGCAAAACTGTTGGATGACAATGGTTATGATATACATCTTCTAACTATTGGTTTTCCTGATTCACATGACATTAATTTTGCAAAAGAGGTAAATGAAATTCTAAAATTTAAACATAATATTTTAGAAATTGAACTAGAATCTTTTCAAGAAACTAGCGAAAAGGTAAATGATATTATAAAAACTGATAATCTTTCCTGGAATGAAAATTCAATTGCGTTTTATTATGTTTCAAAATTAGCTAAAAAATTGGGAATTTCCACAGTTGTCACTGCAAATGGAATTGATGAATTATTTTGTGGTTATAATGCATATCGTGAGGCTATCGGAATTGGAGTTGATGAAGTAATGAATGTCATGAATCAAAAGTTGGATAATGAGAAAAAAATGATGATTGCTGTTAACAATGTTACATCATTATTTGATGTAAGAATATTACAACCTTTACTGGATGAAAATTTTATTTCATATGCAAAAACTATCCCAATCTCTGAAAAGATAATTGATGAAAATGATTTACAACGTAAGCATGCTATAAGAAAACTTGCAGCATCTTGTGGTGTACCTGAAATATCTGCTTACAAACAAAAAAAAGCATTACAATATGGGTCTAAAATACACAAACAGCTCTTAAAATTACGATAATTTTTTTGCATTAACTTTAACGTGTTTATCTACATTGTTTATGATAATTTGTGATGCTCCAAGATGTTTTTCAGGTACAAAAATATCTTTAATTTCTTTTTCTGTTAATGATTTTAAGATATTTTTATCTCCAATTAACGCATCCATGTAATTCATTTTCTTTTCATGAGCCTCAAATGCAACTCTTTGTACATCTCTATATGCTACAAATCTTGGAATTCCTTTTTTGATTAATGCTTCTAATACAAATTCTGCAAAAATTTGACCTTTAGTTATGTAAAGATTTTCTCTAACTCGTTTGTCATTAATTTGCAAATTACTAATTATTCTAATCATTGTTTCAATCATTTCATCAAGTAGAATTGATGCCATTGGTATTGTGAATCTTTCATTGGCTGAATTTGATAAATCTCTTTCATGCCATAATGGAATATTTTCAAATGACGTATTGATCTGACTACGTAATAATTTAGACAATGAAGAAATTCTTTCACTCTTGATTGGATTTCTTTTTACAGGAACTGCACTACTTCCCATCTGACCTTTTTTGAAGTGTTCGGCAACTTCCCCAATTTCTGTTCTTTGTAGATTTCTTATTTCAATTGAAATTTTTTCTAATGTTGCACCAAGAAGTGATAACTGAAAAATATATTCTGCATATCTTTCACGTGGAATAATTTGTGTTGTCACTTTTGCAGGGAATAATGATAATTTTTTTGCTACTCTATCTTGAACTTTAACTGCATTTTTACCCATCAAAGAACCTGTACCTACAACTCCTAGTGTTTTACAGATAAGAATTCGTTTTTTTATTTCATCAAGACGTTCAAGATGTGTTGACATTTCAGCTGCCCAATTTGCAAATTTTAGACCAAATGAAATGATGCTTGCATGTTGACCGTGTGTTCTACCTACTGCTGGAAGTGTTTTGTATTTCATTGCATTTTTTGTTAATACCAATGCAAGTTTCCCAACCTTTGGTTGAATAATACGAATTGCATCTCTCATTTGCATTGAATTACTTGTATCTACAAGATCATTACTTGTTAATCCGTAATGTATCCAGGGTCTTGATTCTTTTTTACATCTTTCAGCTAATGATTCAACTAATGCAGCAGTGTCATGATCACTTTTTGCCTCTAACTGTTTAATTCGTTTAGCTGTAATCTTTCCTGAACGTGCGGCCCTTGCAATATCTTTTGCAATTGATTTCGGAATTAGATTAATTTCGCCTTGGGATAATGCCGCAGCAGCTTCAATTTCTAATTGATAATCAACCTTTTTCTGCTCGCCAAAAATTTCAAGCATCTCTTTTGTGCCATAACGTCCACTGTCTATAGGTAAAATTGCCACTAATTAGTATGGATTTTTTACAAAAATAAACTTATGTCTATTAAAAAATATAATTTGAATTTGAACCGTCAAAATTGATTACCACTCCTGAAAGATATTTTATCTCTTTTTCCACTATGGAACTTACAAAATCGCCTATCTCTTCTGGTTTTCCTAATCTTTTCATAGGTAAACTATCTGCATATTCTTCCACATTATCTACTAATTCTTTTGTTCGATCTGTATTGATTGGTCCTGGTGCAATGTTGATTAGACTAACATCTCTTTCAGCAAATTCTTTACTTAGAATTTTAAAAACACTTGAAAATGCTGCTCTATAAGCACTGGAAATAATTAATTTTGAATTTGGTTCTTTGATAACATTAGATGTTATTGCAAAAACATACCCACCATCATTAATTTTGATTTTTTGTAGTAATGTACAAAATCCAACAAATAACTGATTATGATATTTTTCCCAGTCTTCTTTACTTATTTTTTCAAATTCAATAATTGGTGGACCACCTGTGTTTAGCACCAATATGTCAGTTGAATTATTTTCATTAGCAAATTTGTTTACACTATCCAAATTTGATGTATCTATGTCATTACTTGATAATGAAAATACATCCAAATCCAGTTTTTTCAATGAATCTGAAATTGATTTACCAATACCTCTGCTGGCACCTAAAACAATTGCTTTTTTCATTATGTATTGGAAATTGTTATTTCATTTTAATTTATTCAAATAATTGAATTTCATTTAAATTGCCATATGCAGTTTTTACTATAGATAATGACTGATTTGAAACCAAAAAAAATAGGTGAAAATCAGTATCAGATTGATGCTGATTCATCACTAGGAATGAAAGTACCTGTAACAATTTATGCTAATGATGTATTATTAGAAAAAATGATGACTGATAGAACAATCAAACAAGCAGTAAATGTATCAACACTGCCTGGAATTCAAGAACATTCGATAGTTTTACCCGATGGTCATGAAGGATATGGATTTCCTGTAGGTGGAGTTGCTGCAATGGATGCTGAAGAAGGAATGATTAGTCCTGGTGGTGTTGGTTATGACATTAATTGTGGTGTAAGACTGTTAAGAACAAATCTTACTGAAGAACAAGTTAGACCAAAACTTAACGACCTTGTTAATGATCTTTTCAAATCTATTCCGTCTGGAGTTGGTTCAAAAGGAGCTGTTCGTTTGACACAATCTGAATTGGATGAAGTATTGGTGAAAGGTGTATCATGGGCAATTGACAATGGATATGGCACAAATGATGATGCAAATGTATGTGAGGAAAATGGACAAATGGCGAATGCAGATCCAAACAAAGTATCTGATAAAGCACGAAAGCGCGGATTACCACAACTAGGAAGTTTAGGTTCTGGAAATCATTTTCTTGAAGTCCAACGTGTACAAGAAATTCATGACGAAGAAGCTGCAAAAAGAATGGGAATAGAAGAAGGAACAATCACCGTATTGATTCATTGTGGTTCTCGAGGTTTTGGTCATCAGGTTTGTAGTGATTATTTACGAATCTCTGAACAAGTTCAAGAAAAATATGATATCAATTTAGCAGATAGAGAACTTGCATGTGTTCCAAATACTTCTGAAGAGGGAGAATCTTACAGAAAAGCAATGTTTGCAGCATTAAATTTTGCATGGAGTAATAGACAAATGATTACTCATTGGACACGAAAATCTTTTGAAAGAGTATTTTCTCAGTCTGAATCCGATTTAGATATGAAATTAGTTTATGATGTGGCACATAATATTGCCAAAGTTGAAAAACACAGGATTGATGGAAAACAAAAGAAGGTTGTTGTACATAGAAAGGGTGCTACTCGTGCTTTTCCTGCTAACATGGATGAAGTTCCTAGTAAATATAGAGATCTTGGTCAACCTGTTTTAGTTCCTGGTTCTATGGGTACTGGAAGTTGGATTCTTTTGGGAAATGAAAATTCAATGTCTGCAAGTTTTGGTTCAACAGCTCATGGAGCTGGAAGAATGATGTCTCGTTCTAAAGCAAGACGAAATTTTACAGAATCCGAAGTAAAAAAATCCCTTAATGATAAAGGCATTTTTATAAAATCTCTGACAAGGGATGGTGTGGTTGAAGAAACACCTCAAGCCTACAAAGATGTTGATTCTGTAGTTAATGTATCTCATAATCTTGGCATAGCAACAAAGGTAGCTAAATTAGTTCCAATTGGAGTGATCAAGGGATGAGTGAAGAAGATAAAGAATTAGAAATGCTAAAGGCTAAAAGATTAGCTGAAATGCAGAAAAATTTTTCTGAACAGGATCAATTAAATGATAATACAAATAATGAACCTGAAAAACCAAAACCAACACTACGTGATTATGTAGTGAATAGTTTAGGTCATAGAGGAATGGAAGTATTACAAAATGCAGAATATCAATTTCCAAACGAATCAAAAATTATTATAGAAAAATTAGGAGAATTGATTTCCACAGGTGATATTAATGAAACATTAGATGGAGGAAAACTATTGGTTTTATTCAGATCTGTTGGAATTAGTATCAGAATGGAAAATAAAATCAATGTTGAGAAAGATGGAAAATTCATTTCAATTACAGATAAATTTAAAAAAACAACAAATGACGATGAATTATGACATATTATATTCAAATTAGTACAACTGACTGGCCTAAAGATAGAGTTCTTTTCGAAGATACTTTAAACACGTTAGAAAAATTATGTGATGTTCAAAGTGGCTATATCCTTAATGAGCCTGTATCAAAATTTGGTTGGACATTTATTGATATGATTTTAAAAGGTGATTTTCATATGTCACTAGAGCAAGAATTTATTGATCAAATTAAGAAATCTAAAGGATCAAAACCTGAAGAAAAATTTGTAACCTTTTTTTCAAACTATTTGGAAAATAATGGTTGTAAAATTAAATTAAAATTAATGCAATCTAACTAGACTCTTCTTCCACGTTTTCCACCTTTCTTTCTTGTAGTATCATGTGGAATTGGTGTAACATCGTCGATTTTACCAATCTTAAATCCGCCTCTTGCAAGGGCGCGAATTGCAGCTTGTGCTCCTGGTCCTGGAACTCTAGAACCAACTCCTCCTACAGCACGAACTCTAATGTGTAATCCTGTGAATCCTTTTGTTTTTGCAGATTCTGTTACCACGTTTGCAGCTTTCATTGCTGCAAATGGTGATGACTCATATCTATCTGCATTAACATGGTGACCTCCAGAACTAATTGAAACTGTCTCTGCACCTGTCAAGTCAGTAATGTGGATGATAGTATTGTTGTAACTACTAAAGATATGTGCAATACCCCATTTGTCTACTACTTTTGCTTTTGTAGGCTGTTGCGGTTTTGCTTCTACAACCTCTTCAGTTGCTTCTACAACCTCTTCAGTTGCTTCTACAACTGTTTCTGGTTTTTCTTCAACAGTTTCTGACATAGATTTTGCAGATTTTTTTGGCTTTATAAAAGAATGCCCTAGAATTATCTAAAATGCTGCCATCCATTATCTTCAATCTTAAATGAACTATTTCCATCATCAAAAAACACACCTTTTCCTTTATACACATAACCAATCTCAAAAATACTAATTTTGTTCTTTTTTGCTAGTGCATGAATTTTTTTTAAATTTTCAGGCATGACTGTAAACACTAACTCAAATTCTTCACCACCGTCAAAAACTAATCTGTTTAGACTAGTGTTATTTTTGTTTGAAAATTCTATGACATCCTTATTTGTGGGTATTTTTGTAATTAGAAATTTTTTCTTATTTTGGTTAGACAATTCATTCAAACATGATGATAGTCCGTCACTTGAATCAATGGATGAAGATGTATAATTAGTTAATTTATGACCAAATTCTAATCGTGCTTTTGGTCTAAAAAAAAGATTTTTTGATTTTGCTGAAAATGCTTTACTAGATTTTTTCTTTTTCAATATTATATCCAATGCCGCAGCAGTGTATCCAAATGCACCTGTTGTGCATATTACATCTCCTATTTTTGCACCTTTCCTTTTTGTATATTTTTTTACATTTCCAAATAATACTACATGTATTGAAATTTCAGTACCTTGATTTGTATCTCCCCCTAATAATTGAATTTTGAATTCTTTACATGCTTTTGAAAAACCTTTTGATAATTCTTGTACCTGTTTTTTTGATATTGTTTTTGGTAATGTTACAGATATAATACAAAATTTTGGTATTATTCCTTTTGCAGCAAAGTCACTTACACTAGAAACTATGCTTTTCCTTGAAATATCTGATAATTTTGAGCCTTTTGGAATATCGGTACTCTCTACTAATGTGTCAACACACACTGCGCATTGTTTATTTGCTAGATTAAAAATTTCAACATCTTCTGAACTAACATGTTTACTATTGATTATTTTAATAATTTCTTTTTCATTTAATTTCTTCATAACAATTCTCTACCATCTTTATCATCTCTTTTTGTATCTTTACTAACAATTCTCTATCATTTGATTCAGTTGAAATTCTAATAATATCTTCTGTATTTGATTTCCTAATTAATGACCATGTATTATCATCTATACTAATTTTTATTCCATCCAATTGACTAATTTTGTATTTTCCTTCTATTTTTTTTACTATTTCTGTTATTATTTTATCATGCAAACTAGACTCAATTGACACTTTATCTCTTATCTGTGAAAAACTTTCAAAAAATTCTATATCTTTTTGAATAGATTCATCATCAATCATAGATGCTATTAGTCCACTTGTCAATAATCCATCTCTACACATGTTGAAATCTTTTAAAATAAATCCCCCACTACTTCCTTCACCTCCTGCTTCTGCATCATTTTCAATCATCATTTGAATTACATTTGCTTCTCCCACTTTGGATCTCGAAACTTTCCCTCCATGTTGTATGATATATTTCTCAACAGCTAAACTGCTGTCTATACTTAGAACAAATTTTTTTATTCCTAACTTTATTGCTTTTACAACTCCTAACCCTAGTGTAATATCTGAAGATTTTTTTTCACCATTCATCACTAAAATTACTCTATCAGAGTCTAAGTCAAAAGCAAAACCAAGATCTTTTGTTTTACTGACCAGCTCAGTTAATTCATTTGAGGTTGGATCTGGACCTCTTGAACATCCATCTAACTCATCATTTATTGTCTCAACTTGACATCCAATTTCTTGTAATAGTTTTGGAGCGATAGTTTTTGCAGCTCCTCCGCCAATATCGACCGTAACTTGCTGTGTCTTGTTTAGTTTTCCAATGATTTTTACTGCATCCGAAATATAATTTGATTCTGAAATAATTTCTTTACCTATCTCATTTTTATCTAAATTCTTTTCATTTTTGACAATTTCTAATTCGTTTAAGGTGATTCCTCTTCCGTCAATAATGAATTTTAATCCATTCCATTCTAGCGGATTATGTGATGATGTTATGACTATTCCTGCACCAATCTCTTTCGCTTTTCTGAATACAACTGGCGTTGGAATAATTCCTAGATTATAGACATCAATTCCTCTTTCTAACATGGTTGCAGAAACTAATTTTTGTATCATCTCTCCTGTTTCTCGTGTATCCATACCTATTGCACATTTCCCAGTTTTAATTAATTTAGAAAAACCATTGCAGAATTTTATCACATCTTCTGGAAAGAAATCTTTTCCATACACTCCTCTTATTCCTGATATTGAAATTTTCACTTCTTTAAACCAGAAACGCTTTTTATAAACTCTGAGAAGAAATCGTTCGTGCCTCGATAGCTCAGCCTGGTAGAGCATTTCACTCGTAATGAAAAGGTCGTGGGTTCGGATCCCACTCGAGGCTTTAATTTCTTAATGAGTAATTGTCCCTAAACTCATAATTTGTTTCATAGGGTGGACTGTCTGGATTTAATTCTAATTTTATTTTACAAATTATTCTATTAATCAAATCTTGTTCAAAGCAACTGTCTGTTGTTGCTTCATCAATAGTCACATTTTCAATCTTTGCATTTTTAAAAAAAGAATTTTGTATCTTTGCGCTGTTTAAATTAGCATTTGTTAAATCTGCTCCGCCCAAATCTGTATTACTCAAACTTACATTAGTCATATCTACATTTTTAAAATTTGCAGAATTTAGGTATGCTGAATCTAAATTAGCATCTGTTAAATTCGAATTCTCAAAATTAGAATCTTTTAAAACTGCATTCTGAAAATTAACTCCTGTTAAATCTAATCCTTTGAAATTTTGTCCTGGCATGTGAATTCCTTGCAAATTAGCATTTCGTAAATCCGTATTTTCAAAACTAACTCCCATCATGTATGCCCCATTAAATTTTGCACCGTTGATATCTACCTTTTTGAAACTAGTATTTTCTAAATAAGCTCCTGTCAAGTCCACTCCATACAATTTAGAATTATCTAAAATTGCATCTTTGAGATTTGCACCAGATAAATTTGAATTAGATAGATTTGCACCGGATAAATCTGCACCTACTAAATTAATGCCAGATAAATTTGCACCTATTAATTCTGCATTTACCAAATTTGTATATGATAAATCTGATCCTTCAAAGTCAACATGTGCCATTTTGTTATTAGACATATCTGATTTTGAAAAATCTATTTTATGGAATTTTGACTCTGAAATGTCCATATTATTGATCTTAGAATTTGAAAAATCTTTTTCTGATAAATTCGAATATTTTTGTAACATTTCTGTATCTGATTTTTCATAAAAACTATCCGTCTTTGTTTTATCTACGTTATTCATGTTTGCACCATTAATTTTTGCCGAAGTAAAATCTACTCCAAAAATTTTAGCATCTGTCAAATTTGCATTCTCCAAATCAGCATTTGTAAAATCAGCATTTTGTAAATCAGCTTCAGTTAAGTCAGAATTTTTTAAATTAACTGAATATAGGTTGCTTCCCTTAAAATTTACTTTTTTTAGTGAATTTCCTGAAAAATCTGACCCAACTAAATATGATTCTTCAAAATTAGTTTCATACAAGATTGCATTTCCTAAGTATGTATATTGCATTTTTGTATGTGCTAAATTTGCACCACTTAGATTTGTATTATGAAAAATTTTTTTAGTTAAATCTTGACCACAAAAATTTGAATAAGATGCATCCACATTTGTAAATTCTGTATCTGCAAGAATTGTTTTGTAGATGTATGCGTGTTTTAATGATGCATTATTTAGATTAACATCTTCCATTATAGTATCTCTTAAATCCACTCCATCCAAAACTGCATCTTCCAAATTAGCTTGATACAAATCTGCTTGTCTTAAATCAACACCAAATAATTTTGCATTACTTAAATCCGCACCCACTAAATTAACTCCTGTTAAATCCGCACCACTCAAATCCGCACCACTCAAATCCGCACCTGCTAACGAAACATGTCTTAGTACTACTCCTGTTAGATCACAATCAGACCAGTCTATATCAAATTGTGATGAAATTGTCATATACGTTTCAAATGATTTGTCTGTTTTGGAGTTTTCACATTGATTAATTTTTTTCAATGTTTCTTGATGTTCTATTCCTTTCAAACTTGAAAATGAGGTATCAGATGCACTCCAAAATGCAAACACTACTAGAATAATTCCAAGAATTACAAAAGATAGATTGTTAATCTTCATCAATTATTGATAGTTGAAATTTATTATAAAACTTAAGATCTAATTGTCATCAATTGTGGTTTCAATGTCTACTTGAAGCTCTTCTCCAAGTCCTTTCCACCATTCGATCTTATCTGCCATGCTCCCCAGAAATTTGTCTCTCTGGTCCTTTATAGATCTGCCGGTATAGTTTTGATTGAGCTATTGATCTATTTCGATAAATTTTGATCTTGTTTCTTTCTTTGTTTCTTTCGATAAATGATTATTGCAAGTGCACCTAACGCGCATCCCCAAAAAACTGGATTGAGTCCTCCTTCAAGATTTGGTATTAATCCTGGAATGAAAGAAACAATTGTTCCTCCAATCAATCCCAATCCTACTAAATCTAATATCTTAGACATCTAATATGATAAAACAGATAAATGATTTAATGATTTGGTATTTCTATGAACAAATATCTAATGGTAATTTTTTGTTGTATGTTGATAGGAATTCCTATTGCATTTGTTAATCCAACTGAAGGTGGTCTGCGTGAAGAACCTATCATTGGTCTATTCTATGTATCAATTGCTGGTCTCATAATCATTGTACTCTACAGTTCTATGCAGACACGTAAAGAACAACAAAGACTTAGACGTGAAAGAAGAAAGAAATTCAGAAAATAAAATTATAAATCTAAACCAAAAGTACCTGCAAGATCTGAGAACTTTTGATAAGATTCTAGATACTGTCTACCTTTTTCAGTAATGACAAATGTGTGTCTTCCATCGAACTCGATCTTGTTTATCAATCCTGCACCAGTCAAATTTTTAACAAATTTCTCTAATCTTGAATGTGAAAGATTAGCCTTTGTAAGAAGTGATGTAGTTTTGATGCCTTCTTGACCAGTTTGTTCTGTAACTGTTAGTACATCTGCTACAATTTGCATACTGGTTCTATAGGTCATTATACATCAAATCCCTTAATGAGATATAAGAGTATTACTCAATCTCTGATGAGATAAATAGGCAAAAATTGTTTGTTAATCGTGTCTGAAAACCCCTCGATCTCTTGGTATGATGATTTTCTAGGTGTTGCATATCGCTATTTTGACATTAGAATGAATGTAGTTTTAATGTTTAATGAAAGCAAACCCACTCGTGATCTGTGGTATGAAACTATGCATTGGTGGAACGATCATACAATAAAGATAAGATTTATTGAAACAGGAGATGATTACTGGTTTGTAATGGGTGCTGATTCTAGACGTCCAGATACTAACAAGTACTTTTACAAAATTCTAGAAAAATCTGCAAATTATGAACGCTTCAAGAAAGGTCACCAAGGAAGCGCATACATGAGATTTGGTATCTATTCCAGAAAAACAGTTGATGAGGTAAAAAATGATGCATTATGTGATTGTGGTCATCGAAAAGACGATCATGATGTAGATTCACATTCTTGTCTCTACGAGGTCTGTGATTGTACAAACTTTGACACTTTTCAATTGAACATACTAAAAAAGAAAAAGGTTGTAACCAATATCAAATTCTTATCTGAAGATGATGTAAAAGACGATGCATTAGCATGGAATTGTCTTAACAGAAATAAGTATTCTAAAAATGATTAATCTTATCTTAAATTCTTCTTTTTCTCATCATCATCCATCAGATTTAGTCTAACATGTTCTCCTGGATAATGTTCTGAAATATTTTTTGAATAACACTTGCTACATAGTGGTCCCTTTATTTTCCATTCTGGCATTGGGTTGTAAGGTGTTGCTCCAACATCTTCATCACATTGTGTACATTTAGTCATACAATTTCAACGAACAAATTTGGCTATAAAATCATTTGCCGGAAAAAATGACGTAAATACTACTATTGTATACTATGATCGGTAATAGTCTGGTCAATGTAACCTCCTGCAAGATTTTACACTGGCCGGATTGTTACCTTTTTCTAAATTCCAAAAATAGTTTTCTTGATAAATGAAATCTCTTCTGTTTCTTGTCCAATCTTTCTATCTATAATCTTCAACATGTCATTACCATAGACTTGATTTGAAAAGAAGTTATGAGCAGTATTTGATTCCTCAATCTTTGTTTCTACTGCTGAATCTTCTAAGAATTTTGTGACTACTTTATCTGCAACATGTAAAACCTTCTCACATAATCCAAAGTTTTTCATTATCTTTTCTAATTCTAAAATATCCATTTTGAAATCGTCATGTTTTGCCAAAATATTCTTGTGAATTATTCTCGCTGTAACTGCAACAAACAAACTTTGCGCATATCTCTTATTCTTATTTTGAGTATTTTTTCTGTCATAACCTAATTGATTTTTAGCAAATTCTCGAATCAAATGTGGAAATAGGAAATATCTATAATCACATTCTAATTCATCATTGAAAACATTCTCATACTTTGCTCCATTTGGAAGATACTTTGCAATTCCTCCGTAGACCTCGTTTGGTTTTTGAACAAAATATGATACAAATGATGCAATAGCTGAATCATCTTTTATTCTACATCTATCCTTTGCATCCGGCAAATACTTGTTATACATTTCATCTCCTTGAAATTTTGCCTTTTCAGCTGTAGAAAGATTTAGCCATAATCCTTGTTGATGCTCAAAACAATAATCCAATCTTGTTGCTAGCATATGATGAATTGATACAAAGTAATCTTGTAATGATACGTAATCTTTACCTTTTACTGCATTTTGTGAATTACGATACTTTGTAATTTTTCTCTGATGTTCTTCGTCTTTTGTTTTAATTACTGTGACTAAGACTTCGGCATCCACATTATTTGCTTTTTTCTTCTTATCGAGAATACTCTTTGATGTCTGTGCACCATTAACAATCTGAGCACCCTTGAGGTATAACTCATTATTTTTAATTGAAACATCATCCACTGTAATGGTAATTCCATTATTCCACTCAAAGAATTGATGTGGATCATCTTCAAGTGTGGTTGAGATTTTTTTATTTATTGAGCCTTTTCCGCCCAGATGTTTTCTGATATTTGATTCAAAAATATAATGTTCATTTTTCTCAACTAATTCTGCTAAATCAAAAGCAGATACCACACAAACTTTACAATTTTTGTGCTCTAGTGGTTGTTTGAGAATCCTTAAACTTGCGTTTTGACCTTTAGCGGGTTTCTTGATTCGTTCCCATAATGTTTGGTATACCTGCTGTCTCCCCATAACTCTGACTTTGTCATTTTGATAATCATCTACACATTGGTCTGTTATGTAGACTAAATCCACCTTCATTTTCTTATCATTAAGAATTTTCCAGAGAATCTGTAATTCATCTCTTTTTAGTTTCGATTGTTCTTTTTCTTTTAGTCGAGCTACATCTTGAACAAATTGGTCTATTGCTCCTATGGAATGAGCAGAACCATACTTTGATTGAAATAATCTAATTCTCTTTTCGTCAGAATCTACTAGGTAGGCGTCAATTCCTTCATCATAACCGCCATCAATAATTGCATTTTCTGCAATATCTTGTAATACATCTTCAACGTTAATCAAATGCCACAAGAGATAATCCCGACCTTTCTCAACTGTTGTGTTTGAATCCTTCATGAACTCAGTAATACTAACATCAACTGAATGAGTGGCAAATCCTTCTAATGGTGCACTGGAAAATTTTGAAAGAATATCACGTCCTTGTTCACTATATTCTAAGAGATTTGCTCCTTTAGGTGGCATTTTTGTTATTTTGTTTTGTTTATCCTTAAGAAGAATAGGGTGATTACGAGATAACCTTAGAGTCATTCATACTGTAGAAAATAATTGAATATGAATATAGGGTCAGTTTTAATTCTAGAGTTACAATTGGTTAGCTCTAAATTCCTAAAGCGAATAAATCAGATATGAATAAGAAAATCGCCATAATCCCTATCATAGTAATTATTGCCATAATTGGAGCAGTTTCTCAAATGGGTCTAGAAGAATCTACTGAAACACAAACTGTTGAAATTGAAACAGTTGAAGAAGTTGAAGCCATGATCACAATTCCTGTAAAAGCTGCAAGACCTGCATGTGGACCACACCCTGAATGTTATATCCCATCATACTATGTTACCAAACTCGATGAGCCTGTAGTTTGGTTAAACGAGGATTCTGCATTTCATAGTGTAACTAGTGGAAGTTATGGAGAACCTGATGGACTGTTTGATAGTGGTCATATGGATCCTTATGGAACATTTTCATACAAATTTGAAGAGACTGGAATGCATCCTTACTATTGTACCTTACATCCTTGGATGGCAGGAAATATCAAAGTAGAAAGGTGACGAGGGGAGTCGAACCCCTTTAGATAAGCTTTGCAGGCTCACGCATAACCGCTCTGCCACATCACCAATGAAAAAAATGAATATTTGCAATTAAACTCTTTACTTCAAATCTTTCCTGATGATTTTGCAGCTAATTTAACATCTTCAGCTTTGACTGTTTTCCTACCTGCATGTTTGCCCATATCTACGGCATTTTTGGCAATCTCTATGCCAATATCTTCAAGAACTCTTCTCAATTCTTCAGCTGATTCATCACTAACTCTGTCGGCACCAGCCTTTTTCAAAATTCTATACATGGCTGAAACTCCCAAATCAGATGTTTTCATACTATTATGAGTAAAATTGGCGATAAAATACTTTTAGTGAAAAAATCTAACACATGACATGAGCTGGATTTACGATGCACACATTCATCTCTCAGATCCTGAATACAAATCTGATATTGACATGATTCTAAATTACATGGATTTGTTAAAAATCAAAGCATGTTGCGTTTCAATGGATATTGAAACCTCCAACGAAACAATGGCTCTTTATGAAAAATCAAAAAATGTTTTACCTTTCATTGGGACTCATCCAGAAATGGCTCAAAAAAGTTCTGAACCTGTTTATGAACTGATTGAAAAAAATAATGAAATTATTTCTGGAATTGGTGAAATTGGATTAGATAGAACCTATATCAATTCTGAAGATGAATGGAAAATCCAAAAAGATGTTTTTTCAAAACAACTATCATTAGCAGAGAAATTTAACAAACCTGTATCAATTCATTCAAGAAAGACATTATCTGATATTTTTGAAATATTACCTTCATACAAAATACCTGGAATTTTACTCCATTGGTTTGATGGAAACAAATCTCAATTGAAAACCGCTATGGAAAATGAATATTTTGTATCATATGGTCCTCTGTTGGTTTATGCAAATGATAAACAAGTACTGCTTTCAAAAACAGATCCATCTAGGCTTTTGATCGAAACTGACGGTCCTGTAAGATTCTCTCGTTGTTTTGAATACAAAACTACTGAAATCATGTTTGTGCCAAGTGTGCTATTTTGTGCTTCAAAAATTCTTCATACATCATATGAAAATTTACTCACACAAATTGAAGATAATTCGAAGAAATTTTTAGGAATTTGATGGTACATATATAAAAAACCAAAAAACCAAACTGCTAGTGGATAGAATAAAACGAATTTCAAATGAACTCATGAATGAATATTCTGAGCGTTTTGGAACTGATTTTGTAACCAACAAACAATCATTGAACGAAATCTCAATTGTCCGTTCAAAAGGACTCAAAAACAAAATTGCCGGTTACATCACCAAAATACTTCAAAGACAAGCAAAATTCGAAGAACGTAAACAAATGATTATTGATAATGAGAAGAAATCTCAAGAACGTAAACAATCAAGATCTAAAAAACCTGAAGTTGAATCAGAAGAAGATGCAGCATCTATTGAAATTGTTGATGGTGTAGAAGATCCTCATACAGATGAAGGAGTTAGACATGTCACTGAAGAACCAAGTTCTGAGACTGAAGTGTCTGAAGAAAAATCAATTGCTGAAGAAATCGTTGATGAATCAAAATCTGAATAACAAAATCAATTAATTTACCAAAAATAATGAATCCTTATGGTTACTGTTAATCTTGTAGGCGGTGCTCGAAAATCTTTTCAAACTGATTCTTTAGAAATAACTCAAAGTATAGATGATATCTCTGAATTACTTTCCCACCTTATTTCAAAAAAACCTGAAAATACCCCCGACTTTGATGGAAAAAATCTATTGATAGCTGTAAACGGAGTTGATTCTTCAGCCCTTGCTGGAATTGATACCAAACTAAAACAAAATGATGTTGTAAACATCATTCCAATCATTCATGGTGGGTCTACTGCAAAAACCAATGTATCATTAACAATAAAAAATAATTCGATTCGATTATTTGAGATCAATAAATCTAATTCAAATAAAGAGTATCTCTTATCATTACGAAAAAAATTCCCTAAATTACAACTACAAGCAATTTCATCAAAATTCATACTTGATAAAGAACACGCAAAAAAAATTATCACTATCTCTATAATTCAAAAATCAAATAATCATTTATTGTCTGATAAAATTGAAACTGATCTTTTACTAAGATTTGGAAATACTACTCAAATTAATGAAGCGATAAAGAATGTTGGATTATCCCCAAATCAAAATTTCATTCTAATAGCACTAGGAAACAAATCTCATCAAATTAAATTATTTGAATCAATTCGTGATGATTTAGATATAATTTTTAAGAAAAATAATCAAAATTTCCTTAAGAAACATTTCCAAATTTCAAATCAAACCTTAAACTCAATAGAATCTAAAACCCCTCTCGTTGATTTACTTGTTGAAAAGGCATCAATACTAATCTAATTCTACTCGTTTTTCCCTATCGACACTTAGAATTGTATCTGGCGGAATAACACTAACTCCTGTCTTGTTTCTTAATATCTGAACAATAATTTCCCAATCTGAATTTTCTAATGACACTTTATTTGATAACGAATCTGCAATATTGGAAATAATATCCTTAGTATGTAATGATGAATGTCGTTTTTCTACGGTAATTCTATAAGTTTCATTTTGTTTCATTACATTTGACAATTCAACTGCCACATCTCTGATCTCCTCTAATTTTGTTTCACATTCTTTCTGAATAGGAATTATTCTTGAACAATATTTGATTAGCCATGGTTCATCTTCAATTATTTCTCTAAAATTATCTAAAACTTTGATATTGTCCAGAGATGTTTTGACCAGAATTATACCTGAAAATGGTGTTTTCTCAATTAATGCTTCTTTATCGCCAAACCGCTCTAGCATGTTTTGAGCTTCTAACATAGCTGGATCTTCAAGATTCCTTTGACAGGTGATAATCAAGTTCATAGTATGTTCTCAATCTCTTCTTTTGAAATAGATCCTTCTCTAATTATTTTTAATTCTCCATTGATAAAATCAATAATAGTTGATTCTCCTTCACTAACAATTGTTCCACCATCTACCAATGTATTGACTTCTGGTAATTTTATTTTAAATTCATTTGAATCTAAAATTGATTTCTCACCTGAAATATTTGCACTTGTTCCAATAATTAATTTACATTGTTTTAAAATTGATAAAATGCATTTATTTCCTGGTACTCTTACAGCCAACTTTCCATTATTTTCTATCTTTTCAGATATTTCTTTTCTAATTGGAAGCAATAGTGTCACTTGCCCTGGCCAAAATTTTTCTGAAATCTTTTCTGCATCTGAATTGAACTCTACAATTTTTTCTAATTCGTCTTTTGATATTCCTAAAATTGGAAATTTTTTTTCACCATCTCTTTTTTTTAATTCAAAAATTCTTGTTATACTATCTTTTTTGAATGGATCACATCCTATTCCATAAACCGTGTCTGTAGGAAATCCAATAATTTCCCCATTTTCATAAGATCTCATAATTTCATTAATTCCCTTCTCATCACACGGTACTACATTCATGATAAATCCAAGATTCACGAATAATTATGTTATTTGATTTTTCTAAATTGTCAAACCAAAATTATCTGTAAATTCAGAAAATGTCTTGTATTCTTTTAGGAAATCTTTTCCTGTCATGCTAATTTTATATTTACACGCTCGTTTTGAATCAACTTGTTCCAATAATCCTTGTGAAACCAAATTCGTTAAAATTTTTGAAATTCTACTATGGGAAATATTTGCTTTTTGAATTAATTTTGTTATTGATGCACCTTCTTGATCAATAGTTAGTTCTTCTGCTGCATACAAAATATCGCCTACAATTTCAATCTGTTTTCGATATGCGCCCATTTAACACATTTCTGTTTGATCTTGCTATGATCTTATTCAATCTATTGAATCAACAAAGAGAGTAAACTTTTTTGACTCTGTAAAATTTCATGCCTATCTTCCAAACTTTTCATCATCTAAATCATCAAATTTCATATCATCCTCCTCATCATCTAAATCATCAAATTTTATTTTTCTTAATGGTAATCTTGAGATTGGTAAGAATAATGAAATTAATCCAGAAATTTTCAGTAAAATTGACACTGAATATAGAATTGATTCTGGGAAAACTAATGAATACCATGCAATAAATTCTCCAAATGCTAATAATGCAAGTCCGGTACCTACTGCAAGTGCACCTTTTTGTTTTCCTTCCAAAAATGAAACAAATGTTTCAATCGCGCCATAAACAAGTAAAATAAATGAAAATGATCTAATGATGTGTTCAATATTCATTGCAGATAATGCAAACAGTGGCAAAATTCCCACTGATCTGAAATATCTTGATTTTGGGAAAAATGATTTTATTGTATGTGAAAATGCAATGAAAAAATATCCTATTGTTTGTATTCCTAAACCTAATGCTTGCAAACCTCGATTAATTTTTCCTTCTTGAAGATAAACATCATCTACCACGTATCCCATCCAAATTATCCCAAAACCAATCCCAATTGCTATAAATGCAATTGTTAATCTAAATAAAACTGGACTGCCAGTATTTTTGTATCCAACATATGCAAAAACACCGATAATTATTCCAATAATAAATCCTATTAGATTTAGAATGTTTTCTAGTAAAAATTCCATTTAATTATTTTCCTATTGCTAAATTAATTAAGTCTTGTAGAAAATTGATTCATAAAATGATTAATTTCATTCAGTCTTCCCATTCGTCCAATGTGCCCGCTGTTTCGCCCTCTGTAGCTCCGGTGTAATCACCTAAAATATCTGAATATTGAGCTTCACTATGTGCAACGTATCTTACATATTCTCCATAACTCATATCCAAACCACATTTTTTACATTCAACATAGGAAAAATCTGGAGCTAACTCTGCATCTTCCTTACATTTTGGACACTTGATCTTCACATCCTATTTTTGTTTCTAGGGTATTATTGCTTTTATCAATAAGAGATAAATTGAAATAAAATTTCTCTATCTTATTGAGTATAATATGCACAAAATGCAAAGAAGAGATTCCTGAAAATGAACAATTAGAATCTCAAGCAGAAAAATATCCACTTTGTACGAAATGTTGGAATGAATGGAAAGAGATGAAAATCATGGTGATTAATGAGATGCATCTTGACCTATCTCTATCAGATCATCGAAAAGTACTCCGAAAACATGAGAAAATATTTGCAGGTGTTATGACTCCTGAGGGTGATTATGTTGACTTTACAAATGAAGATAACAGAAATCCTGAAGAGAAATCAGCCTAGAAATTAAATAGCTTTTTTGCCGAATCCGGAGATAACAAATTCATCTTTCTTTTTGATTCTTCATCGAGTCTATCAAAAACTGCTTTTATTGATGCTATCAACACTTGTTTCTTTTGATTATCAACCTGTAGAAATATTTCAAATATTGCATCTAAATTAAAAAGGATGATCTTATCTGGGGATATCAGTATTTGTTTGAAATAATTTGAAAACATATCTTCTCTATTTCTC
This sequence comes from Candidatus Nitrosopelagicus brevis, assembly GCF_000812185.1. Taxonomy (NCBI): domain Archaea; kingdom Thermoproteati; phylum Nitrososphaerota; genus Candidatus Nitrosopelagicus; species Candidatus Nitrosopelagicus brevis. Next base: position 297,891 of record NZ_CP007026.1, read on the forward strand.
GCATCAATAGTTGCAAGTACTTCTAACCATGTTTTGAATAATTTTGAGAAATTTGGAAATGGAATGGTTGGACCTGCATTAAGTGCATTTACTATAATCTCTGCTTTTTCTTCATCATTTTTGGAAAAAAACTCTGTCATTCTTTTTTTGAGAATTGGTGTTCTTAGAAAATCTGGTAAACTAGCAAGATTCACAATAATGTTTCCTGCAAAATTAGGTTCTGACATATTGAGATCTTTTAAGACTTGATATTAACCCTAATGCACTTTAGCTTAAATACATGATTTGAAAATTTGTGTTATGGGTGCTACTATTGTAATTGGTGGTTTTTTTGGAGATGAAGGAAAAGGGAAAATCATTTCATATTTGGCTCAGAAAGATGATCCTACTATAGTTGTTAGAGGTGGAGCTGGTCCTAATGCAGGTCATACCATCAAAGATGGCGATAAAACCTTCAAGGTTAGAATGCTTCCAAGCGGATTTCTAAATAAAAATTCTAGAGTAATGATTGGTCCTGGTGTAGTTGTTAATCCCGATGTTTTTTTAAAAGAAATAAATGATTTTGGAACTGATGGTAGATCATTTCTTGACAATAATTGTGGAATAATTGAAAAGCATCATCTTGAAGATGATTCCAAAGGCAGATTAAAAGAAAAAATTGGAAGTACTGGTTCTGGAACCGGTCCGGCAAATGCTGAACGCGCAATGAGAACTTTGAAGATGGCCAAAGAAATTGATTCATTACAAAAATACATTATTGATGTTCCGTTAGAAATCAATAATGCTCTAGATAGAAATGAAAATATTCTGATAGAAGGAACTCAAGGAACACATCTATCTCTCTGGCATGGAACATATCCATTTGTAACTACAAAAGATGTTACTGCATCGGGCATATGTGCTGATGTAGGAATAGGTCCAAAAAGAATAGATGATGTGATTGTTGTGTTCAAATCCTACCTAACTAGGGTAGGTACTGGTCCTATGGCGGGTGAACTTAGTGCTGAAGAAACATCTCAAAAGGGTTGGGAAGAATTTGGGACAGTCACGGGTAGACTAAGACGTGCAGCTGAATTTGATTTTGAATTAGCTAGTCGTGCAATCATGCTTAGTAGCGCGAATCAAATATCAATAACAAAATTAGATGTAAGATTTCCTGATTGTGCAGGTGCACAATCATTAGATGAGTTAGGTGCAGATGCAAAATCATTCATAAAAAATATTGAAGACAAGTTAGGTGTGAAAGTCACATTAATTGGAACTGGCGCAGGCGTGAATGATATAATTGATTTACGCACGTAATTTTTTTCAGTAAGCTTTAATTTACAAATTCTAAAAAAGTAATTTATGGCAACTCTACCAAATTATGTCCAATTAGATTCACCTTTAGAATTCACACGGTTAGTATGTGCACTAGAACGCTCTCCTCGTGTATCCTTTCTTCATGAACATAACGGCAAAAAAGTATTGTCTGTACAGATGGATTTACTCAAAGAAAAACCTGTAATTTACTTTACACCAATTGAAAATATAGGTCATTATCTCTGTTATGGCTTTAATTCTGGTCAGGAAAAACTTGAGTTAGTCGACACCACTCTTGATAATTCAAAACTTTATTCTCCAATAATTAAAATCAAATCTCTTCCTGCATCCTTAAAACCTGATATTGAAGCGTCGAAAGAAAAATACAATCCTATTGAATTGGAAGATCTTTCTAGTTTGGCTAAACTAAGTTTTGGTTATGAAGAAGCACCATTTCCGTTATTTGCATTCAAACAGAAGGATAAATGGTTCATGGGGGTTTTTCTGAACTTCAATGAAGATGGACCATCATATTTCTGTCACGTTAGTTTGGACGAAGAACCAACAAAACCATTCCTGAAATACACCACATCAAAAAATACTGAACCTGAATTTGTTAATCATACTGGTGAACATGGTTATTCTTACATCAAAATAATAAAGTTAAAAGACTCACACCCATTGGTCGATTATGACCAAATTCAGTGATAGAATAAAAAAATCAGCAAAAACATCTCCGATCATTTTAGCAAATGACTACGATCCAAAAACACCAAACATTGAATCAAAGACATTAAAGAATATGAAACTTCTAAGTGACTATCTGTGTGGAATAAAAATTAATTTTCATCTTTTACTACAATTGGACAAAAAACAAATATCAAAAATTAATAAAGTTGCACACGATTCCGGTTTACAATGTATTGCTGACATAAAATTAAATGATATAGGAAATACAAACATCATAACTACAGAAAATCTATGGAATATGGGATTTGATGCAGTAATTGTTAATCCAATTATGGGAAAAAAAAGTTTGAAAAATTTGGTTGAACTTTCACATAAAAAAAACAAAGGAGTAATTTCGTTATGTCATATGAGCGCTCCAGAAGCAAAACTATCATATGAATTAGAAATTAAAAATCGTTCAAAGAATCAACAACTTTACCAATTATTTCTAGATTGGGCATTATCTACTCATGTAGATGGAATAATTGTCGGTGCTACATATCCAAAAATTATCTCATATTGTAAAAAATCTGTGCGTGGAAAACTTTCTCTATTCTCACCTGGAATAGGAACACAAGGTGGAAGTCCATCAAAAGCCAAGAAACTTGGTTCAGATTATCTTATTGTGGGAAGAACAATTCTTAATTCTAAAAACCCACTTAAAACTACAAAAGATCTAGTTAGTGATTCACTTATCTAAAAATTCTTTAGATTTGAGTAAAAGATTTTTTGCATTTTCATAAGTTGTTTTGTTTAGCGCATTATCAAATTCTAACCAAATGTAATCCAAATGTTCATGTGATAATATGATATCTTTAGTTTTTGTCTTCCCAAGAAAAAATATTACTTTTTTATGAATTTCTTGATTATCTGCATAGAAATAATATTCAATTTCTTCTTCAAATCCCTCAAGAAATTCTACATCTGAAATTCCCGTTTCTTCTTTGGTTTCTCTAAGTGCCGTCTCATGAGGTGTTTCATCTTTTTCCATCTTACCTTTAACAAAATCCCAATGTTTTGATGGATAATTTAATAACAAAAATTTTCTGTCTTCATTGTCATTAAATAAAATTATTCCTGCTGAAACTTCTTCTTTCATTCTATTTCCCTATTCTTCTTTTTCTTTTTTGGAATGTCCTAATTGCTCTCATTAAATCAATTTTTCTAAATTCTGGCCAAAAAATATCTAGAAATACTAATTCACTATACGCACTTTGCCATAATAGAAATCCACTCATCCGTTTTTCACCTGAAGTTCGTAAAATCATATCTGGGGATGATTGTGGTAAATGAGATGTATACAAATTAGATTCTATTACTTCTTTATTGATCTCTTTTGCATCTAATTCACCATTTTTAATTTTCATTCCAATTTTTTTTACAGCATCTACTAATTCATTTTGTCCTCCGTATGCAATTGCAATATTTAGAAAATGTTTGTTATAATTTTTAGTAACTTCATCTAATCTTCCAAGAACTTCCTTGATTGATTCTGGTAGCAGTTCTATGGTTCCAATTGCTTTTACCCTCATTTTGTTTTTGTGTATTCTAGGATCGTTATACAATTTTTCTAATCTTTTGTAAATCAAATCATAAAGATAATCTAGTTCCTCATTTTTCCTATCTAAATTCTCAGCTGATAACACGTATAATGTGATAATTTTGATATCAAACTCTTCACACCAGTCTAACAGATTTTCTACTGCGTCTGCACCTTTGAAATGACCCTTTTCTTGAATTGTTAAATTTCTTTTAGCCCATCTTCTATTACCATCTAGAATTATTGCGATATGATTAGGCATATCACCTTCAAGTATTTCACTTTCTAGTCTCTTGGAATAGATTGAATAAAATCCTGAAAGATATAGTGCTGCGTCTTTTATTCCGTTAATAATTTGCCACCTCGTTTCCTGTATCTACGGAAAAGTAGTGTGGCTGATATCAGTGTTATTGCTGCACCTGCTAACAATGGTGGAATTAATGTAAATGAACTATCATTTGTAGTTAGTATGTTTGTAAATTGTGCAGCTGTTGGATAAATTGCTGCTAGTACAATTATTCGCAAGACATCGCTGATGTGCTTTAATTTTCTGTTTAACCAATTACTAATTAAAATTCCAGCTGAAATTGTTCCAAGTCCCATCCACAAAAATGGAAACAAACCTTGAAGGAATTGCCCCACTACTATTTGATTTGATAATGATTGTGAAAAGTCCAATCCGTTTTCAAATAACTGGGAATCAATATTTGCAATACCTGCGGGAACTGATGCGAGGATCAAAATAATTCCTGTTACAAGTGCAAATATTCTAATGAATCCTGTCGGAGTTGCCTTTGTCCAATTAGACCATGATTTGTCTATGTCAAATGCACGAATAAGAAATGCACCTCCCAAAATACTTACCAATACTGCAAAAATTTCTGCAGTATATCCTACTACCGTGCCAATACCTCCTATTAATAATAAAATTCCTGGAACTCCCAGAAAGAATTTTGAATATGTTTTATCATAAACTACCATCTTCAAGAATTTTCCAAATACTGCATAGGAATGTTCAATTGTTCTACTAACTTGCATTACAACTCTTTGAACCGAAACAACAGGTACCACATTTTGAATAACTGGAATTACCATCTCATCATCCTCTCCATCGGAAACAATTACTGCACCATTTGCCGAAAATTTTTCTAAAATTGATCTTATCTCGCTAACAATTTTTTCATCAGCTTGAACTCCTCTTTTTTCTACTCCTGTAACTACTGCAACTTCCACATTGTATCCTTTACTGACCAAATCTTCATAGGTTTTTACTGCATAAAATATGGAATTTGAATCTGCATCTTCAGGATCTTCTAAGGCAAGTCTTTGTGCTGCATTAATGCAAGAATCTCTGCCAACTACTGGGGTTGCAATTCCTGCTTTTCTACCAACATCATCATCTCTATCTACACAAATTACAAGTAGTTTCGATGCTGCAGTGGACTCGATATCTCTCTCTAATCTCTTATTTGTTGACATGTATACTAGTAATTACAAAATTACCTTTTAATGATTTCCAACTAATGAATATAGTATTTTTTGTATTTACTCATGGTTTTGAAGAGTTTGCCATCTCTGCATATTGAACTGATTCCTCTTTCAATTTCTCTATATTTTTCATAATCTCAGCAATTTGTTCTTGTTCTCCGTCACTATTGATTAGATTTGCAATAACCATTGTTTCTATGATATATGATTCAAATGATTTTAGTGATGCAATTCGATTGATGTACGTTTCTTGCCACTCTTGTGGTGCATCACTATATGCTAATTCCATTAATAATGCGTTATTTTGTGATGAAGAAGTTTCTGCAATTCTAACATATTCGTCTAGAGATATCTTCTCATTAAGGAACTCTGAAAATGACTCTTCTACTGCATTTGCAACTATCTTATGTCTTTCATAAATTCCTGCATCATGATTCTCAAAATCAGTTACAACTATAGTCATTTCATTATTTGATGGATTATCAAACCATACCATGAAACTTGCAATGGTGATGGCAATCAAAACTACTACCGTAATTACTACTCCTTTTTTCGAACCCATGTCCCTATCAAATCTTTGATCATTATAATACTAATCTATTTAATTTGAATAATGAGTATTTTTCATAATTTTGATCAATTTTGGAAAATTTTCTAACTAGTTTATAAAAAAAGCCCTTTACATCTAGTCTGAAGTAAAATAATGTTCACATTCTCTTTTCAAATACAAGATTGCTTTGGATTTGTTGTATGACCGAAGCATATTGTGTAAAATGCAGAAAAAAAGTAGAAATCCAAGACGCGGAAGAGACTAAATTAAAAAATGGTCGTCCAGCCGTAAAAGGTGTCTGTGGAGAATGTGGAACTAAAGTTTTCCGAATAGGTAAACCTTAGAAACCTTTTCCTTTTTCTAACTAAACCCATATAGGGGATTTTAACAACTTATAGTTATGACGAAATCTGATTATGAGAATTTACTAAAACGAATTGAAAAAAATATTTCAAATACCTCCTCATCTGGAAAACGTTTCGAGTTGCCTCCAATTGACATTACTTGGGAAGGAAAAAAAACAATTCTTAGAAATTTTGCAGATTTTCCAAAAGCGTTAAGGAGAGATCCAAATACCATCTTACAATATCTCTCAAAAGAATTTGCTGTACCTGCTGATCGTGTAGGTGATAAAGCAATCTTTGTCGGTAAACGTGATCCGGATGATTTCTCCAGACTATTTGGTATTTATCTGAAAGATTATGTTGAATGCCCAACATGTCAAAGCCCTGACACAAAAGTGGAAAAAGAAAATAGAATTTCTTTTTTAATATGTGAAGCATGTGGAGCAAAATCTACAATTAAAGGTAAATACGCATAATGCTTTTTTCTACAAAAGTTGTCAGTGCAAGTGGAAATTTAATGCTAAATATCTGCGACCCTGAATTAGTAGATAAAACTCTTCATGATGGAGATACAAAAATCAAAATTAATCCAAATTATTACGCTGAACGTAATGTTGATGAGCATGAGGCAAAAACATTACTCACACAATGTAACTCCATAAACATGGTTGGAGAAAAAACAGTTTCTCTTGCTATTGGTCTTGGAATTGGTTCTGAAAAAAGTATTAGACGAATTGAAGGTGTACCATTCTTGATAGTATTCAAGATGTAACACCACAATTATATACAAAATTCACATATCTTTTTCGTGGGAAAACGCAAAGTACTCAATGAAAGTGCACTAAAAGAAATCAGACTAGCTGAAGAAGGTGAAATGTATGGTAGAGTGATCAAGCTTTTAGGAAGTGATCAAGTTCTTGTAAAATGTACTGATGACATTACTAGAAGAGGAAGAATACGAGGAAAATTAAAAAGAAGAATTTGGATTAGAGATAATGACGTTGTGGTTATTGCACCTTGGGATTTTAAAGAAACTGAACGTGGAGATATCGTATGGAGATTTACTTTACCTCAAGTTGATTGGTTAAAAGATAACGATCATATTCCTAAAGACTTTTGATTTTAGAAATGATTTTCTATTTGTAGATGTAGTATAGATATGTCTGATAATTCTGAAAAAAAAATTGAATTAAAGATAAAATCTAAACTTGAACAAAAGAAAAAAAAGAAAACTCTTGATGATGGTTTTAAAAAAAATAAAGTAGTGAATGAAGTTTTAGATAAAATTACTATATTGCAACTTTATGATTTGATAAATTCTAAAATAATTTCTTATGTAAATGGTGTTGTAAAGGCAGGAAAAGAATCTGTTGTATTTTGGGCAAAAGATCCTGAAGAAAATGATATCGCATTAAAAATATACTTAGTCACTACATCTAACTTTAAAAAAAGAAGCCAATATCTTACTGGTGATCCTAGATTTACTAGTGTCAAAAAAGGAACAAAAAACATAGTTTATCTCTGGGCTAGAAAAGAATTTCAAAATATTTCTAAATGTTATGATTGCGGCATTCCTGTTGTAAAGCCTAGACATGTTTCAAAAAATATACTGATAATGGATTTTGAAGGAAAAGATGGCAAACCTGAAAATACTTTACTAGAATCCGAAATTGATGAAAATGACTATCATCAATCAATTGAATTAATTTCTGATTTATTCAAAAAGGCAAAATTGGTTCACGGAGATTTTTCAGAATATAACATCTTTAAAACCAAAAATGGTCTAAAATTGTTTGATTTGGGATCTGCAGTTGATAGAACACATCCTAATACAATGAATTTTTTGAAAAGAGACATTAATAACATAACCAACTTCTTTGTAAAACGAGGATTGACGGTAGAAAACCCTGCTGATATTCTTGAAAGGATAACAAAATGAGCTTTGAAAAATTAATTAGAATTCCAGTAGATAGAATTGGTGTAATTATCGGAAAATCTGGAAAAACAAAACATCAAATTGAAAAAAAATGTCATGTTGATTTGAATATTGATAGTGAAACTGGCGAAGTAATAATCACTAGTGATAAAATTGACGGAAATATTAGTCCGTTCAAAGCTGTTGAAATTGTTTCAGCTATGGGTAGAGGTTTTTCACCAGAAAACTCACTGCGTCTTTTACGTGGAGAAAATAGTTTACACGTAATTGATTTACGGGAATTTGGTGGAAAGTCTCCTGATCAAATTGAAAGAATTAAGGGAAGAATTATTGGTGAAAATGGAACTGCAAGATTAAACATGGAAAATCTAACCGGTGCAAAAATTTCTGTTTATGGTAGAACTGTCGGAATAATTGGAGAACCAAATCAATTACGTATGGCAGTTGATGCAATATCTTCACTTTGTAGTGGCAGTATGCATGGTCCGGTTTACAGTAAACTAGAAGCTGCAAGAAGAAAAGAAAAAGCAGATAAGGCATTATTGTGGGAAAACCAAGATGTCTTCTAACGAAAATTTTAATCAGATATCTCCTAGTGAGTTTTTTTATCGTAATCGTGATCTTGCGGGATTTAGTAATCCTACGCGTTCATTGTATACTGCTGTGCGTGAATTTGTAGAAAACTCTCTTGATGCTTGTGATCACAGTGGAATATTGCCTAATATTCACATGACAATCAAGGCTGTAGATCCTGAAAAACCTGATCCTAAACAATATATCTTGACTGTAAAAGATAATGGTCCTGGAATTCCTTCAAAACATGTACCTCTTGCATTTGGTACTGTTTTGTATGGCTCAAAATTTGGGTTGAAACAAGCTCGTGGAATGTTTGGTCTTGGAGCTACTATGGCAATACTTTATGGACAAATTACAACAAACAAACCAGTTAAAGTAAAAAGTAATGCAGATGGAAAAACTCGTTTTGATTTTGAGATGAAACTCGATATTCAAAAAAATAAACCAGTAATAATGAAAAAACAGGAAACACCAAGTACTGAACAAGGATTAAGCGTTAGTATTGTTTTAGATGGTGATTATGCAAAAGCAGGAACAAAAATCCGTGATTATGTTTACCAAACATCATTAATCACTCCGTATGCAACAATTTCCTTTGATGATCCAAAAGGTGAGAAATTTCATCATAAATCAATTATTCGCTCAATGCCTCCTGCTCCGACAGTGATTGCACCTCATCCATACGGAATTGATGTTGAGACAATTCGTCGGATGCTTGTTGACACACATTATCAAATTCCAAATGTTGATGATAAAATGATTGAAAAAGTTAGAAAAGAACTTGGAATGTCAAAACAGAAATTTACCTATAATGAAATAATGAAAAAGACTGAAAAAAAATGGAAATCACTCACTCGACCTGTTCGTGTTGTAATAGCTTTGATGTCATTTTTAGAAGCTGATTTTGAAAAATTACAGCGAATCAGAATTGAAGATGTTGATCTTAGAAATAATAAACTAATCTACTGGGATTATAGTACATCTCAAACTCTCGCAGCAGATATGGATGTCGAAAGCCCTTACTACAAACAATTAGCAAATACGGTTCAAGGTGAGTCTCTTACTCACTTTTTAACAAAAAGATTTCAGAGAGTGGGTCCAACAGCTGCACTTGAATTTTGTAAATTTGCAAAATTCAAACCTGAAACTAGAGTTGGTAATATGACAGACCAAGAATTAGTAAAATTAAGTGACGCATTGCAAACATACGAAGGATTTAGATCTCCTGACCCTACATGTTTAGCACCTCTTGGTGCAGAACCTCTTGAAAAAGGAATTCAACGTAGATTCGAGCCTGATTTCATGGCTGTGGTTCAAAGAACTGCCTCTGCATATTCTGGATTTCCATTTGTTGTAGAAATGGGAATTGCATATGGAGGTAAAATTGAAACACGTGGTACTACTGTGTATAGATTTGCAAATAGAATTCCATTGTTATATGATGAAGGTAGTGACGTTGTACTAAAAGTTGTTAAAGATGCTGACTGGAATCGTTACAAAGTGAAAAGTGATTCTGCACCATTTATCATAGTTTCACATATTTGTTCAACAAGAGTTCCATACAAAACAGTAGGAAAAGAAAATGTGGCTGATAGGCCAGAAATTGAAAAAGAACTTAGATTGGCGCTTCAATTCCTTTCAAGAAAACTTTCTGGATATATGTCTAAAAAAGGCCAA